>QMTG01000029.1 GCA_003649915.1 Thermoplasmata archaeon | reverse complement strand
CTCATACCCTCGGACCAAGGTTCTGCACCAAACACACCAACCCTCAGGGAAAAATCTTTACTGGGCTCAAGTCCCATCTCATTGGCGACCTCTTTTATTCTCATGGTGTACGATGGTGTACAGCACAAAACCGTGGTGCGCATATCTCTCATTATTTCAATTTGTCTCCTAGTGTTTCCCGTTGCTGAGGGAATAACTGCAGCGCCTAATTTTTCAGCCCCATAATGGAACATGAGCCCGCCTGTGAAAAGCCCATAAGTGTATGCGTTCTGGACAATATCATCCTTCGTTACTGTGGCAGTGGATAAAGACCTAGCCATCAATAAACTCTGCACCTCTATATCGTTTGATGTGAATGGAACAACCGTAGGTTTTCCTGTCGTCCCTGATGATGCATGGAACCGAACAACTCTATCAATTCCAACAGCAAGAAGACCATAAGGATACGCTGCTCGCAAATTGTTCTTTGTGGTGAATGGTATTTTTTCTAAATCGTCTAAGCTCCTTATATCTTCTGGTGTTATGCCTGCAGACTTGAATTTCTCCCTGTACAATGGCACGTTATCGTAGGCATATCTCACAACATCTCTCAGCATTTTTTCCTGATGTTTCCTAATGTCTCCAATGCTCATCCCTTCGCCTTTATCAAACATCCCATATCACCTTCTCCCATCCACATGATATCTCCCATGAAAAAAGTTACGGTATTTTAATCAAACAATGCGTTGCTTCCCAGCACTTTTCCCTCAACCCTCATACACTGCCCATGCACCCTGCCCCGGACCTTCCTCCACGCAAAGTTCAACCCTATCCACGCTGACATCCCCTAACCTCTGCATGAGTGTGTTCAAAATATACTTCGCCAACTGTTCCGCGGTACACTCCACAACATCTAACAATTTCACATCTTCCCTTGGAAAAACATAGTGTTTTCCATGCACATTCACACCCACATTATCGCCCTGCTCAATCCTTATATGCGGGCTTTTTGTTGGTAGGAGTACATGATGGTCTAGTGCGCTCACAATATCCCTCAACACATCCTTAATTTTTACAAAATCCACAACCATGACTTCATTTTTTCCGTAAATCCGCACCCTTACACCATAAACATGGCCGTGCAAGCGCTCACACTTGCCATGGCTCGGTATTATATGGGCGGCGGAGAATGTAATACCCGTTTTCCACCCGTCAATCTCCACGATCATATTATTATCACCTCTTAAGCACAACAATAGCGTAAATTGCGGGCAGGAGTATTAGTGCTGCAATCATACTGTATGTCAAAAGAACCATGATCATGATAACAAACTGGTTTATTGAGGGAATGTTAGCAACAAAGACCGCAGTTATTCCAACAATTACAGTCAATGTTGCCTCAAAAAACGAAAATCCTATGCTTTCTACGGTACGCCTTATGCTTTCAAGCCCTATTCCCTCATCAAGTATGTGCTTTGTCACATGTATTGAAAAGTCTATGCCTATACCCACAATTATGGAACCTATAAGCGCCGTTAGCAGATTTAAGTCCATGTTAAGCATCCTGAACGTTAACGGCTCAAGGCCTACCACAAATATTATGGGCGATATCGTAATGGCTGCAATCTTGATTGACCTGAAAAACACCGATAGTATTATGAAGACTAGCACAAGCGCTATGGCTAGTGTATTGAAAGCATTCTCAAACAACATGTCATTGATCTCAACAAGCACTGGGGCAAAACCCGTCAAATGCGATGTTGATGTAAGCGATAAATGCAGATTATCAACAATACCATTTATATCGTTCACTATTCTCTTTATTGTCCTTGTATCAGCAGCAGGAAGGTCAACATAAATGAGTGTTTTAGAGTATTCTTCATTGACAAACATGCCCCTCATCTCTGGGCTGAGCGTATTATAAAATATATCCATCGCCACCTGCCTTGCAGATTTGTGTATGTAAGGAAGTTGCTGGTCGCCCATCATGTGTACTGCGTCCCAAAAACTCGTATTCTTTCCAATCTCGCTTAAATTAAGCCCTGGAGTAGGAATAAATCCGGGAAGCGAGCCCACAATTTGTGATAAATTAAGTTCTTCAGGCACTCTTACAATTTTCATCACATCCACTATGGAAAGAGGTTTTGCACACTGTATATCCCTTATCCTTGATTCAAGCACATCAATACCGTCGAGCACATCCACATCCTTCATGCTGAAGTCGTAAGATGTGGCAGTAGCAGGCTGTCCCCGTATTAAAAACATGGATAACTGCCCGCCACCAAACCTCTTTGTATACTCCTTCATTGTAAGGATGCTTTCATCATCCTGTGGGGCGAGGTCATAAAGGTTCATGTTTGCCTTAAGGAACTGAAGGGTGTATACGGAAAAGAGAGAGAAAGCAATTGCGATTGCGACAATTTTCTTCCTGTTTGCAATTGGGAAATTTCTTACAAATTTTGTTGGCTTAATCACTGGCGCTTTTTCGTACTTGAGAAGAAGTATTAATGCTGGAACACAAAATATTGTTACCAGATACGCTATTATTATCCCAACGCTCAATCCAAAGCCCAATATTCGCATCGGGTGCATGTTTGCAGTCATTAGGGAGGCAAAGCCTATTGCTGTTGTTGCGGCAGATAGAAATATGGGTTTGTGAGTCTTATCAAGAGCCATAAGCATCCTCTTACGCCTGTCTTTCTCGTCTATTTCCGTGTACTTGTTGGCTATGTACAATCCGTAGGCAACGCCAAGGGGTATGAGTACGGGGGCAACGAAAAGCACTTGTGGGGTTATTGCCCATGAGGTAAAGCCGAGTATTCCAAGAGTAATGCCTATTGTGAGTACAATTGGTATTATTTCTATAATTATTATTTTAAAGCTTCTGTGGAATGCAAAAAGCACCAAACACACAAGTATCACCGCCAGTGGTAGAATTATAGATACTTCCTTGTAAGTTCTGGCGGTAAGCGATTCTGTTATAGCCACGGGTCCTGTGACCTTTATAAAGCAGTGGGTGATGTTCCCCGAGTGTATGGCTTCATCCACTGTTGCCTTAATTTCTTCCACGGACAAGTTTTTGTTAAACCCTATTATTATTCCAGCAGTGTCGTATATGGAGTCGTTATTTGAGTCTGCCACAAAACTTCGCAGCGTATCCTCCGGAATATATCCAATAATATCGTCCACTCTTTTTTGGTCAGGGATTGAGTAATTCCCCTCCATTTTTGTTAGGTTGAGCACAGCAGCACTGTTTGGGAACTCATCAAGCAGTGCCTTTTTAAATCTCGGTGGTGTGCTGTTCACTTCCCTTATGATTGTTGATATGCTTATTACAAACTTTACATTGTCCTGCGACCCATAATCAGTCCTGTTTGGGTTCAAAGAATCCTCAATGTAGCTCATCTCTCTGAGTACACTAACATCCGTTATATTCGTTATATTCATCTTATCCAGAGCATTGCCCGTGTACACATAAAGAATTATAATATCTACAGACCATGAAGCGTTGGGCTCGTTCCTTATTTCGTTCACTATTTGCTCTGTCTCTCCCTTTTGTGGGAGGTAAATCTCCATGTCGGCAGTGAGGTTGTTAAACACCTGCGGAAGACCCATAAACGTTATAAGGGATGATAGAACAATGAATAAAAGTAGAATCTTCTTTGGGTGCCTTACTATAACATGTGTGGTCCACCTGTAAATATCGGCAACATCCACCTGACTAATCTTTTTCACAACTGTATCTCCAACAATATCAGCCTTTCTCCTTGCAACACGCCCCATATGGAGCGCTCTTAACGCTTTACCTTTAGCCCTCTCAGCAATGCTCTCAGATCTCTGCCTTGCCACACGCCCATAAACAACAATGTCTGAAACCTCCCTATCGATAAAGCGGTCAAATAATCGTATTCCTTCCCGGAGTTTCTTTATAAATGGATGCATTCTTTCCTCACCCATTATATTGCTCTCTCCCTAATATATTTTTTGATTTTTCGGCTGCAATCACCTTTTTATCCCACAACGCAATCTCCCTCGCAAAGGTGATGTCAGATGGTTAAACATCTATTGTCTATTATGGATGTTAGGGATGAACTACACGAAATAATAAATTTGGCTATGGAGCTGAAAAAAGCAAAGGACATAGGCGAGCCTTTGAAGGGAAAAAGCCTGGCAATGATATTCGAGAAGCCATCCACTCGAACAAGGGTGAGTTTTGAGGTGGCGATGACACAGCTCGGCGGTCATGCCCTTTATTTAAGTCCAAAGGATTTGCAACTGGGTAGGGGCGAGACGATAGCAGACACGGCAAGGGTGCTCAGCAGGTACGTGGATGCCATTATGTACAGGGCATTTGATCATAAAATGATGGTGGAACTGGCAAACAATTCCTCAGTGCCTGTGATAAACGGGCTTGATGATAAAGAGCATCCATGCCAGATAGTTGCAGACTTGGTCACAATAAAGGAATATAAGGGCGAGTTCGAGGGTAAAAAACTGGCGTATGTAGGGGACGGAAACAATGTTTGCCATAGTTTGCTTTTGGGCTGTGCAATAGTGGGCATGGATATAGCAGTTGCATCACCTAAGGGCTATGAGCCGGAAAAGGAGTATGTTGATCTTGCAAACAGCATAGGGAAACAAAGCGGTGCAAATGTTATGGTTGGAAACAGCATGGAGGAGGCTGCTAGCGGAGCGGATGTGCTGTACACTGATGTCTGGGTTTCCATGGGCGATGAGGCTGAAGCGGAGGAAAGAATGAGGGTTTTTAAGCCCTATCAGATAAACTCAGAAGTGCTTTCAATGGCAAAAAAGGATGCAATAGTAATGCACTGTCTCCCAGCCCACCGAGGTCTTGAGATAACTGATGAGGTAATAGACGGCGAGCAATCGGCAGTATGGGACCAGGCTGAGAATAGACTGCATGCACAAAAAGCAATACTTCTGACCCTGCTGGGATAAAAATCGCCCATTAGGTGCCAACCATAACCTTATTATATACCTACGCTATTAGCAGGAAGCCGATTTAAGGAAATAGTATGGCGGAGGAGTAATGAGATGGCGTATGGGCTGTACACAGCGAGGAAATTGAAGCGCGATAGGCAGAGGAGAAAGTGGAGCGATAGGTATTATAAGCGTCGCGTGCTGAGGCTGAAGGAGAAGAGGGATCCATTAGAGGGCGCTCCACAGGCGAGGGGAATAGTTATTGAGAAGGTGGGCATAGAGGCAAAGCAGCCGAACTCAGCGATAAGGAAGTGTGTTAAGGTGCAGTTGATAAAAAATGGTAGGCAAATCACCGCCTTTGCACCCGGAGATGGGGCAATAAACTTTATAGATGAGCACGATGAGGTTGTTGTGGAGGGCATAGGGGGGAGGATGGGGCGTTCATATGGTGATATCCCGGGGGTGAGGTACAAGGTCATAATGGTGAATAATGTGTCTTTGAAGGAACTGGTTAGGGGTAGAAAGGAGAAGCCTGTGAGGTGATTTTTGTGGAGGTACTAATTTTTGGCAAGTATGACCCAAAGGAAGTTGAGGTCAAAGATCCTGGTATGAAGAAATATATCAACCTCGAACCTGTTATTGTTCCGCACACTTGCGGTCGGTACACAAAAAAGCAGTTTGCAAAATCTAAAATGAACATCGTAGAGCGCCTAATAAACAACCTTATGCGCACGGAGAAGTACACTGGTAAAAAAATGAAGGCTTACAATCTGGTAAAAAAGGCGTTTGAGTATATAGAGAGTAAGGAGAAGAAAAACCCGCTTCAAGTGCTCATTGATGCCATTGAGAATGCCGCACCAAGGGAAGAGGTCACAAGGCTGAAATACGGCGGAATTGCTGTTCCTAAGTCTGTAGATGTATCGCCATCGCGCCGAATTGATGTTGCCCTGCGCAACATTTGTGTTGGTGCGATAAAGGCAACATACAGAAAAAAGACACCCATGTACGTGTGCTTGGCTAGGGAAATAATGCTCGCGGCAAAGGGTGACCCAACGAGTTATGCCGTAGCAAAGAAGGATGAGGTTGAGAGAATTGCTGAGTCTGCAAGATAATTTTATTACTAGGAGGAAAAAATAATGGGGAGAAAGGAGGATAATGTTAGGAGAGCACTCAGTATAATGACAGACCCGACAAGGATACGAAACATAGGCATAGCAGCACATATAGACCATGGAAAGACCACGTTGAGCGATAATTTGCTTGCAGGGGCAGGCATGATATCTGAGGAGTTGGCAGGAAAGCAGTTGGTGCTAGACTACGACGAACAGGAGCAGGCAAGGGGGATAACGATAAACGCAGCCAACGCATCCATGGTGCATCCGTACGGTGGTACTGAGTACCTAATAAACTTAATAGACACACCAGGTCATGTGGACTTTGGCGGCGATGTTACGAGGGCGATGAGGGCAGTTGATGGTGTAATAATAGTTGTTTGCGCGGTTGAGGGTGTTATGCCTCAGACGGAGACAGTGATACGGCAGGCGCTTAAGGAGAGGGTAAAGCCCGTTTTGTTTATAAACAAGGTTGATAGGTTAATAAATGAATTGAAATTAAATCCTCAGGAAATGCAGGAAAGATTTGTTAAGATCATAACCGAGGTCAACAGGCTTATAAAGAAAATGGCGCCTGAGGAGTTCAGGGAAAAATGGATGGTTAAGGTCGAGGACGGGAGTGTAGCGTTTGGCTCAGCCTACTATAACTGGGCTATATCAGCGCCATTCATGCAGAAAAAAGGTGTATCTTTCAAAGATGTTTATGAGTATCTAGGCAAGGGCGACCAGAGAACATTGGCGAAAAAGGCCCCAGTGCATGAAGTAATTTTAGACATGACCGTAAAACATTTGCCCAACCCAGTGGAAGCGCAAAAGTACAGAATACCTGCAATCTGGAGGGGTGATGTTGAATCGGAGGTTGGAAAAGCGCTCATGAATTGCGACCCGAATGGGCCGACAGTCTTTATGGTGACCAAGATAATAATAGACCCGCATGCAGGCGAGGTAGCAGTTGGCAGGCTTTTCTCCGGGAAGATAAAGAAAGGCCAAGAATTGTATATTCTGGGTACAAGCCAAAAGAACAGAGTGCAGCAGGTAGCCCTCTGCGTCGGACCTGATAGAATACCAGTAGAGGAACTCGTGGCAGGAAATATACCAGCAGTGATTGGTCTGCGCGATGCACTTGCAGGTACCACCTGCGCCTCTGCCCCAGAAATCGTGCCGTTTGAGAAAATGGTACATGTTTCGGAGCCTGTTGTTACTGTGGCAATAGAGGCAAAGCACATGAAGGACTTGCCTCGGCTCATTGAGGTTCTGCGCACGATATCGAAGGCTGACCCATCAATCTCTGTTGAGATTAACCAAGAGACTGGGGAACACCTGATGTCAGGAATGGGTGAACTTCATCTTGAAATAACCCAGTACAGAATAATACATGACTACGGCGTGGAGATTGAGGCATCCAACCCTATCGTGGTTTATCGGGAGGCTGTTGTTGGTCGAGGCGGGCCATTCGAGGGTAAATCGCCAAACAAGCACAATAGGTTTTACATAGTCGTTGAGCCTTTGGAGGAGGAAGTTGTAAAGGCGATAAAGGAGGGTATAATTAAGGAGGAAAGAAAAATTAAGGATAAGAAGGCATTAGTTAAGATATTAGAGGATTGTGGTATGGATAAGTTTGAAGCCCGTGGGGTGCAGAGTGTCTACAACGGCAATATATTCACTGACGTTACCAAGGGTATACAGTACTTGAATGAGACAATGGAGTTGTGCATACAGGCGTTCAAGGAGGCGATGGACAAGGGTCCATTGGCAAATGAAAAGGTTCTTGGTGTCAAGGTAAAACTCGTGGATGCAAAGTTGCACGAGGATAGTATACATAGGGGTCCCGCACAGGTCATACCTGCGGTTAAACACGCGATATATGGGGCTATGTGTCAGGCCGGAAGAATACTATTGGAGCCAAAGCAGAGGGTTTACTTGAATGTTCCTCAAGAGGTAATGGGTGACGCCATAAGGGAGTTGCAGCAGAGAAGGGCTGTGATAGAGGATATGCAGCAGGAGGGTGACCTTGCCATTATAATAGCAAAGGCTCCTGTGGCTGAAATGTTCGGCTTCGCGAGTGCGATCAGGAGTGCAACGGGTGGCAAGGTTCTCTGGTCTACCGAAAATACAGGTTTTGAGCCTGTACCTAAGGACATGCAGGATGACGTTGTGAGGCAAATAAGGGTGAGAAAGGGGTTGAAGCCCGAGCCACCTGATGAATCCTATTTCGTAGCCTGACTCAAAGTAAAAACTTAAATAATTGTTGGTGATTTAGGGGTAGTTAAAAAGGAGTGATTGAAAAGGAGGAGAAATAAATGGCAGGAGATAAGAAACCGCACCTGAATCTGGTATTCATCGGGCATGTGGACCATGGAAAGTCTACACTGATTGGTAGGCTACTCTATGATACAGGGAACGTTGACCCGCACCTTATCGATAAGTACAAAAAGGAGGCAGAGAGCGTTGGAAAGGCAACATTCGAGTTTGCATTCGTGATGGACAGGCTCAAGGAGGAAAGGGAAAGAGGCTTGACAATAGACGTGGCCCATCGGAGATTTGATACGGACAAGTATTACTTCACAATCATCGACGCCCCTGGCCACAGGGACTTCGTGAAGAACATGATAACAGGCACAAGTCAGGCGGATGCGGCAGTTCTCGTTGTAGCAGCACCAGAGGGTGTGATGGCGCAGACAAAAGAGCACGTGTTCCTTGCCAGAACCCTCGGTGTAGACCAACTTATTGTTGCAATAAACAAGATGGACGCCACCCAACCACCATACGATGAGGGGAGGTACAACAGTGTAAAGGATGATGTGTACAAGCTGCTAAAATCTGTAGGGTACAAGGACGAAAACATCTGGTTTGTCCCTGTGAGTGCATACTATGGCGATAATGTGGCGAAGGACCACGGCAAACTCTCATGGTGGAGTGGTAAAACGTTGCTGGAAACGCTGGACGAGTTAAAGCTTCCAGAAAAGCCCATAGACAAACCTCTCAGATGGCCAATACAGGATGTTTACAGTATTACTGGGGTTGGCACAGTACCTGTTGGCAGGATAGAGACTGGTGTTATGCAAGTAGGGGACAGGATGGTGTTCATGCCTGCGAATGTGAAGGGAGAGGTCAAGAGTATTGAGATGCACCATGAGCCCATGCAGCGCGCAGAGCCGGGAGATAACATAGGAGCAAACATAAGGGGTGTGAGCAAGAAGGACCTAAGGAGGGGCGATGTAGGCGGGCATGAGAACAACCCGCCAACAGTGGCGAAGGCTTTCACAGCACAGATAATGGTGCTAAACCATCCGAACGTTATAACTGTGAATTACACCCCTGTATTCCATGTGCATACAGCACAGGTGGCGTGCAGGTTTGATGCTTTGCTTAAGAAGATTGACCCAAGAACGGGCCAAGTGATCGAAGAAAACCCAGACTTCATAAAAACAGGTGATGCAGCACTGGTGAGGATAGTTCCCACAAGACCCATGGTGATTGAGGACATGCGCACAATACCGCAGCTTGCAAGGTTTGCAGTGAGAGACATGGGACAGACTGTAGCAGCGGGTGTGTGTATAGAGGTTGAGAAGAAGGAAATGTAATAATCTACACACCTCCTTTTATAATTATTTTTAGGTGGTTGATAGTGGCACAGAAAGCAAGGATATCACTGACGAGCACCGACCCAAAGAAACTCGAGCAGGTTTGCGCCCAGATAAAGGCAATTGCGCAGCGTACGGGCGTTGCTATGAGTGGCCCTATTCCTCTCCCAACAAAGCGCCTTGTTGTCCCGTGCCGTAAAAGCCCAGATGGTGAGGGGAGTGAGACTTGGGAAAGATGGGAATTGCGTATTCACAAGAGATTAATTGATCTTGATGTTGATGAGCGAGCCCTACGACAGGTTATGAGGGTACAGGTACCCGATGGGGTGCACATTGAGATTGTGCTGAAATCATGATGAAGGTTGTTGAGCAGAGAATTTGGATACATAAGGACGAAGTTATTGATGCAATTGAGATTTTTGAGAAGGGAAAACTTAAGTATTATAGTTACACGTATAAGATTTTAAGCAAAAAAGGCGACTGGATTCCCATGATTCGCTGGGACAATTTTGGAAGAATTCCTCATGTTGACAAGTATGACCCGCACACAGGTGCGCTTGTTGAGCAGAGAAATTGTAGTGAGAGGAATTTGACTGACGTAATACACCTTGTCACATCCTTTCGCAGAAACCTGTTTGTCATGGACTTAGGCGCGCTATGATGAGTAATCATAAGTCAGCACCTAGCATTCTCAGTGCTACCGCAAAATTTAACTAAATCTCATTCATACCCCAGCCCATGGTGAGGCGGGAAATAAAAGAGATGCCAATATATCGGAAAACGAGAATGAAGATGGGTGTAAGGAAGAGTATTGACGGAAACATACCGGTTTTTGAGGATGTAGTTGTAGAGCAAATAGGAATTATGAAAAAGGGCAGGTATGGGACAGTTGTTGAGTACTTTGATAAGCCAAAGAAGATCGTATTATGTCCAAGTTGCGGGAAGGAATTAAAAGACCTGAATGCGCTCAAAAAGCATTATGCCGATGAGCATCTTGCTGGAGAGGAATAATGCTGGAGGAAATTAGCGCTGGGTTTTGCCAATTTTTATGCAAAATAATAGAAATGAGCATAGTGGAGCAGGCTTGCATTGAATCAGGTACGTAGCGCTTTGTATAAAACGAGGGGTATGGATGGT
>QMTG01000028.1 GCA_003649915.1 Thermoplasmata archaeon | reverse complement strand
CCCCTGTATGTTCCACGTGAAGTTATTGCCTCGACAAACCTGCCAAGTTTTACCTCGACAACCTCTTCATTTTCCCTTATATCTGCATAGTTTCTAGCATGGTTTACCATCATCTCAACAAGTGCCCTTCCACCAACTCTTGTAAGTCCCGGATAGTTTTCAATGGTCGGTGTGAGCGCTACAAGACCGCCAGCAGTGCCCTTTTCAACTACAACTGTTCTTAGTCCTACCCTCCCGCCATAAATCTCTGCGGCCAGTCCTGCATGTCCACCCCCCACGATTATTAGGTCGTACTCTGCCACAACACCCCCTGCCTCTTCTTCAACGCCCTCCACAACCTCCTCCGAGGGCTGAAGGGTCAATAATTGCATTATGAAAAACCCCTCATGATGCACTCCTATCGCTAGTGTTATTCCATTAACAACGGTGTGGGGCACAGCACCAACATTATATTCCTGGCACAAATCCGGATTCTCCATACACTCAACCATCTCAGCCTTAATAAGTTCGGGTCTTTCTATAGCAGCAGCGAACGCATGCACAACCTGCCCTGGGCAGTACGGGCAAGATGGTGTAACAAAGACCATTATGTGCCAATCATCTCTGAGTTTTTTAAGGATATCTCTGCTCTTTTGCGAGAGGTCGGAGACTCTTTTACTCACTCTGACAATAGTCTCTATAAAACTTCTTCCTTCCTCTCCAGCAGGTGCTCCTGTGTATCGTATGTTGTAAAGGTCAGGCTGTATAAGCACTGTCGGGCTGCGCACAACCCCATACTTTGAGGAGTGCTCAGAGGGTATATCATACATTCTCACCCTTATTTTGCTGTTTATCTCTACAAGCTCCGCCACAAACTTTCGCGTGAGTTCATTGTACGCGTTATTTGCACCTTTTTTTGTGAAAAGAATGATGTCCACATTTTTGTCAAGAGCCTTAAACCTCTCCCTTAGGTATTTCCCAGTCTCGGGGGGTATGAGTTTATCCCTCATGTTTCGCATAAAAAGGTAGAATTGTTAAAAATTTTATCCCAGAATATGTAAAAACGCTCATATTGCCAGAGCACTCAACCCCGAATTGTTATCTTCACACATCTATCCTCTATTATATTATCAGCATCTCGAAGCAAAAGGTAGGCACTGACTTTATCACTGCCCGATGAACCGTTAAGCGCTCCGTAAACGGTGAGCGTGCATCTCCCACCACCATCAAGGGCGACCGTTATATCTCCTCCCGCCACAGAGCATGATGCATTATCGCACCTTGCCCAGAGTGTGATGTTTTGCGATATTAATGCAGGATTTTTCTCAAACTGGACAACAAGGACAAGCCTAGTGTTTCCCGTGTTTTCTATCGTTATGTTTGCAAAATCTCCACTTCTAAGTTCCAAGCTGTATGCTTCCTTTCCGTTGATAATTACCCGATAATCGTGCACGCTCTCTATAACCGATATTGGCACAGGAACAAAGCATAGGAATATCAATGACAATCCAAGGGCACCTGCTGCAAACCTTTTTTTATCAAGTTCACTTATATCATTCAGCGGTGGCGGATGGCGCAGCCCAAGAAACATCACAAGCACTGCGAATATGAACCACCCAATGTAATTGTAGTACACGGAAAGTGCAATAAGCACCCCTATGCACGCATAGCTCAGGTACTTGGCCTTTGCCCTAAGTATCGCCCTTGCAACGTGCCCTCCATCTAATTGCCCTATAGGCATGAGATTGATTGCCGTTACTATGAACCCTGCCCACGCGGCGAACATTGTAGGGTGTATCATAACATCCTGCCTCAGCGGTAGAAAATGTGTGAGTATAGAGTACATTAGTGGCATTCTAACAAGGTAAACGTGCGCCTCTCCAATGTTTGGCGGGACAGGTCTGGCATATATATTACTCAGGTGTATTCCTAGGAGTGCTACGGGTATGGCTACAAGAAACCCAGTTATCGGGCCAGCAATTCCTATATCAAGGAGTGCTTTCCTGTCTGGTATGGGCTCTTTCATGCTTATGAATGCCCCCATAGTGCCAAGAGGAGGGGGAAAGGGTATAAAGAATGGTAGTGTGGCATCCACGTTATGCTTCTTGGACACCATGTAATGACCAAGTTCGTGTGAGCCAAGTATAAGCAATAGTGGTGCGGAGAAGTATATAAGACCATAAATAACGTTTTTTGCGGTAAACAGCCGTGATGCGTTAACGTACGAGGACCACAGCATTGTTCCAGCGATTCCTGTTGTTATTATCGTGAGGATTAGCATGATAAGGTTTATTTTCACCCCCCTGCTCCCCTTTTTTCTCATTCTCATAACGTATATCATGTATTCTCCCTTTTCTTTCTTTATCATGGGCAGGTATCCTATATCCCTCAGCCTTATTCTCAGACTCTCAAACCTGCGGTCTAGGTCATCGAATACCTGAACAAAAAACACGAATGCATCTGCAGATACTAGGCTATTATACACAGGGAAATCATACGAAACCAAAGCCCTTACTTTTTCCAGTTCCTCGTTTACCACTCCATTTCCAAACATGTGCATGGGATATTTGCAACAAGCCTATATAATGTTTGCATATATGGCGTGCAAAGCACAACTGTATGGCTAAGAATTGTGAGCCAAGAAAGAGGGGAATACCATGGAATATTTCATCCCTGGGGATAAATTTCCCGCAGTATCTCTAACGGGAAACTACTGTGCGCTGAGTTGCGAGCACTGCATGGGCAAGTATCTAAGGGGCATGCACCACGTACGCAATGACAACGATCTCATAAAACTGGCGCGTTTATTAGAAGAAAAAGGCGCACATGGCATGCTGATAAGTGGTGGCTGTGACCCCAGCGGCAGGGTGCCCCTCAGCAAATACAGAAGACCTCTGAAAGAAATAAAGAAAAGTACTTCTCTGATAATAGCGGCGCATCCTGGCTTTATTTCCGCCATAGACATTCAGCCAATAGTAGATTTGATTGATGTGCTATTCTTTGACGTTGTGGGCGATGATAGAATCTTCAGGGAGATTTATCATTTGCCGTTTGATATAGGCTTCATGGAGGATATGATAAGGGTGGTCAGCGATTCTGGCATTAGATACATATCCCCTCACATAACCTTCGGGCTTTACTGGGGCAGGGAGAGTGGGGAAAGGACGGCGTTACGTATGCTTGCAGGTATGCGTTTCAACAGCCTAATAATAAATGCAGTCCTGAGCACTCCAGGGACTGCTTTTTCTCGTATAAGTCTGGATAGGGAGGGTTTTATTGATTTCGTGGTAACCGCTCGCCGCTTTTTCCGCAGCAAAAGAATAATCCTAGGGTGCATGAGACCACGGGATTTTGAGTTGGAGGACGCTGTAGCCCCTTACGTTGATGGTATTGCAATGCCCACGCTATGCGTGAGAAAAAAGTATCCTGGCACTATTCGCGCAATATGTTGCGGTATTCCTCCCGAGATTTATCAAAACATGAAAAATTAATCATGGAAGAATACAGCCTTTTCGCAATCAATAAATTGCGCCATTAGTGACCTTTGTACCTTTATTTAGGCTAATTCCCCTGCCTATAACAGAGTTTTCAACAACCACATCGTCACCAATGTTAGAATCCCCGCAAATCACGCTTTCAATTACTGTGCAGTTATCTCCAATTGTGCTGTTGAATATTATGGAGCGCTTTATAGTGCATTTTGCTCCTATGCTACTTTTACCATATACGCTACACTCCTCCACAACACATTTATCGCCCAAAATTACATCGTGCTCCAAGTAATTTCCATCTGCCCGTCCGGTGCGCTTTGCCATGTGAGCAGATGCCATTATCAGGTCTGAGGGTCTACCAATATCTTTCCAGTACCCAGAAAGTTTGATGCCAAACATCTTGTACCCTTTATTAAGAAGAATGGGGAACAGGTTTTTTGAAAAGTCAAAAAAGGTATCAGGAGGCACTTCCTTCATAACTTCAGGCTCGATAACGTATATCCCAGCGTTCACTGTTGCGCCACCCTCTAGCAACCTTTTTGGTACCTCCGACGGTTTTGGTTTCTCCATAAAACCCCTTATCCTGCCATTATCATCCAAATCTACCACACCAAACTCCCACGGTTTGTCCACATGGGCAAGAGCCATTGTGACGTCTGCCCCTTTGTCAGCATGAAAGTCATATATTGCCTTAAAGTCCACATCTGCCACCACATCACCACTGGCCACGATGAATGTATCATCCACAAGACCCATGACCTTTTTCACGCCACCTGCAGTTCCGAGGGGTGGGTCTTCAACAGAGTAAACGATGTTCATGCCGTGAACTTGCCCACCTACATGTTTTGCAATGGAATCAAAATAATAGCACGTTGTTATTATTACTCTTCCTACACCCCCCTTAGCTAATGAGGAGAGAACATAATCTATGCATGGCTTTCCAGCCACGGGGATAAGAGGCTTGGGAATGTAGTATGTGATGGGTCTGAGCCTCGTCCCTTCACCTCCAGCCATCAGGACTGCTGTGAGCACGTTATTCACCCGCCTATTGTTATCTTTCCCTTCTTGAGCAACTCCTTTATATTGTCATCAACAACCTTCTCAATCTTCTCCTCGTCCATCAACGCCTCTCTTACCCTCCTGTTTAACTCGTCTACCATCTCCCTCATTTTCTCGTATTCCTCACGTTTAGCCCTCTTTATCTCCATAATCTTAGCCCTCATCTCCATCGCTCGCTTGTGGTAGTAGTCAGCCTTCTCTCTAAGTTCTCTGTATTTATCGTTGAGTTTGTTTACCTCCACTATCAGGTGTGATACTTCATGCAGTATTTTTTCTATTCTTTCTGCCCTCTCCCTGACCTTCTCGTAGTACTCCACAACCCTCTTGTGCGCCTCCTCCGCCTCTTTGAACAAGGAATCAATTTGTTGGTCAATCTCTCCCATTTTTGCGTCAATCTCCATCTTTTCCCTATTGAGTTCAATAAGTTCGTTCAATCTGCGCATAAGCGATTTTATTCTCTCTATCAGAGCCTTTTCCTCCTCCAAGGTGGTGGCTGTTGTTTCCTGCCTGTACTCTAACTCCCTAATCCTTTCGGAAATCCTGTCCATTTCATCCTCGATGTTTTTTGGAAGTTTTTTCAAATTTTTTCTCTTGAAGTCTATGAGTTCTCTCGCCCTCCTCCTGCAGTCATCCCTAATCTTTTTGTATTTTCTAACCTCCTCCGCAAAATGAGCCTTTTCCTCCCTCAATTTTTTAATCTCCTGAAGCAGTTCACGCTTTTTCGCATTTATCTCGTTTCTCTCCTCCCTTATTAGCCTTGCCGCCTCATTATACTGATTCCTTGTCTGGATAAGTGCCCTATACTTCTTTTCCGCACCTTCAATCTCGTTTATTTTCCTCTTCGGCATTTTTCCCCAGCCCCCAACCATTACACGATTTCTGTGCTCTCCACCAGTTTGTTGTCCTTGAAAAGGCTAACGATAACACAGCAATCCCCTGTTTCGGGCAGGTCTACGTCTGCATGTATAGTGTAGGTATTCCCAGGCTCCATGCTATCAGCGTAAATGCTCACAGAATCTATGCAACTCTTATGGGAATACGATTGAACAACAACCTTGACCTCGCCACTGCTCTTGAATTCATAGGCGTTATACAGCGAGATTGTCAAGTTTGCTCTCTTGTCTATGCCCTTGTAGTAAATTTTGCTACTAACCCCCTTAATATAAATATCGTGCTTGGACTTCACAATCTCTGATGCCACTACTGCCCCTTTTTTATACCCAAGAATCCTTATCTCTGTTGTATTCTCATCCTTTATCTTCACACACGCACTAACACTTCCAACAACATCGTAAATTTCCTTTCTAGCGTACAAATCGCCTCCCCAGAAAGCCTCTATAACCACCATATCACACCTTTCCGAAACATTGAAACTTATCGTAGCAAAACCATTATCATATACAACCTTTTCCACAACTATAGCAACCTCTTCCTGCAAGGTGGCGGGGGGTACAACCTGCGGATAAAGAATAGCGAGCGTGAATATAGAGCCTGTGGCAATAACAAGTCCCAAGATACCTGATGCCTGCCACCTCGGGTAGTTCATGAGGGCCTTTATCTTCTTCATCTTATCCTCAATCTTATCATCTCCCATGGCAATAAGTTTCATTTTGTACAGTCCTCTGATGGGCACTGAGTAGCCCAGCCCCACTGCACATGCAAGTATTAAAACGGCAATTTTTGGCTCGAGCCCAATAACCTCCGCCCTACTACTTGCCCAGAATCCAAGACCTAGGAGGAGCACGAACAGCCCGGCAAACATCATGATAAGCGCAAACCTTATGGTGGGCAAAAGCCCCCATCTTACGGCGGGAGTGCACATACCACCCTCCTTGTCCTCAAGATAGTCAGCCGTCTGATTGGTCAGAGCAATGCCGTAGTGGGCGAAAGAAAATCCAACTATCACCATATACATCTCTGGTGTTATATTTGTTGTAAGGATTGAATACAAGAAGATGAACGGAAGCATGAAAGCCGATAGAAGAAGGGCAATAACGTGTAGTGTGCCTCTTACCTTGAAATGGAAGGGCTTCACAGAATATCCTATGCCAAAAAATATACCAATAGCCACGAGCACTGGTAGGTAAATATTGCCCGTGATATATGCTAGATGAAGCGAAAGCAAGAAGGCAGCAATAACTTGGAGTAGTGTGAGCAATCTTAGAGTACCTATTCCCATACTCTCAGCGGCATACGCTACATAAGTTTTGCATTTCTTGTCCACGTCAATGTCTGTGGAGGCGTTTATTATGAATCCTGAAAAATACAAAAGAGCAAAGACAGCCACACCCTCCATATACGTGATTATTGGAATATCGGCAATAGACGTAAATGTCAGGAATATTGGAACCAATAAAGCGGGCAATTCTGCAGGCAAATACTCCCAACGAGCAACCTTGGTGTAATGTGCTATTTTCACTCCTCGTACCTCCCGAGTGGTGTGGACAAACAAATACAGCATCACGACTATCGTTAATACCTATATAATTATTTTCCCCATACGTACAAATGACGATTGGAAGGAGCAAAAATATACGGCAAATGTCAGGTATAAACCTTATAAAGGCGACCATGATTAGGGAAAGCAATGAATGTTAGAGGCTTGAGGATAGCATCCCAGATATTCTTTTTCATGCTTTCCTGGATGGGCATAGTCATTGGGATGACGGGTCTGATATACCCTTACTTTTTTTGCGTTGCATGCCCCTACGCCTTTGCTGCATGCCCGATAGGAATGCTGGAGTGGGCTTTTATTCCCGTGTATAATGCTCTCATAATTTTGCTCTACCTCATATCTTTTATACTGCTAATGGGCGTAATATTCGGAAGGGCGTTCTGCGGTTGGGCATGCCCTGTGGGTTTAATCATGGATATCATGTACAGAATACGCCCATTTTTCTTCTTTTTATCCCCATTGTATAAGAAAGGGTTGAGGATTGCTGAAAAAATGCCCAGTATACCGAACCCAAAGTACTATAAGTACATGATTCTTATACTGATACCAGTAACATCATTTATAGGTCATAAAATGGCCTTCACGAGAATAGACCCCGTAGGCTTTATCTTTGCATCAATACCACAGACAGTGATAGGGGGTTACAGGCCTACAGTTTGGTACTGGGTTAAACTTTTCCTCTTTCTTTTGGTAATGGCTGGTGCGCTGAGCGTAAGGCGTTCATTCTGTAGGTTTGTATGCCCTCTCGGCGCCCTCTATGCGCCAATGAACAAGATAAGCATGACTAGGATAACAGTGGACGAAAATAAATGCGTAAGGTGTATGATGTGCAGAAAAGCATGTCCAATGGGTGTAAACATTCCAGAGAGCAAAAGGAGTGCAGAATGCATACTGTGCGGAAGATGCGTTGATGCCTGCAACTTCGACGCTATACACATAACTTTTTTGGACAAAAGGGTAATCTAATTGAACAAGAATATTTGCCTAAAGGTTGCTCTCTATTTTTTCCCTGTAAGCATTTATGTCCTCAATAAGTGGCGCTATAGATGCATTTGATCTTGTTCTTACCGCCATCAACGCCCTTGCACCAACATCAAAAATGAGAAGCTTGCAATGTTTCATATTTACAACAATGAACTCCAATTTATCTTTAACCTCAGAACTTGCACTTTCGGCAGCTCCGAGTATTATTGCATTCATTGCAACATATGTCTCAATATGAGCATCTGGTGGCACATTGCCTGCTATATGCATCCCACTCCTAGATATCACAGTAGCGTCTATTACATCCTCATTCTGGGCTCGTAGGGCATTAAGTGCATCTTCAATAGCCCCTATGTTAGCCATCAGTCATCCCTCGAAACCCAAAATATTACACCATTATTAAACCTTTTGTATATCACCAATGCACACCTTCCAGCGCCAAATACAAGGCTTGCTTCTCGTCTAAAGCGCAGAAAGCGCTACTCCTCTTCCACCACGTAATACCCTACCCGTATTCCTCGTCTAACTTTCTTAATAACTCCCATTTCAAGCAACCTCTCCATCTGATAGTGCACAGCAGGAGGCGAAACTCCAAGAAGTTTGGCAACATCCTTCTGTGAAGCGCCCGGTAACTGCCTTAGTATGTTTATTATTCTTTCCTGTATTGCCGTTTTCCGCCTAAAGCCGTTATCTGGTATTTTCACAGTTGCTGGGTAGAATCTTCTGTATTTTCCATCAACAACCGATTTTATAAGCCCGTTTCTCTCAAGAACGGTAAGATGGTATGAGAGAGAACCGTTAGACAGGCCTAGAGCCTCCTTAATTGCATTGTAGTGCTCTCCAGGATTCGCCAGCAGATATCCGTAAATCTTACCTCTGACATAATAATCGAGCACAGTGCTTTTATGTATTCTGGAGTACAGCGGAAGAACCAATGAGGAAACTAGTGCCCACTTAAGCGGTTCAATTGATGTGAAAAGTGCGAAACCAAGAGAGGTGAGTGCCACAAGACCAAGTGCGATTACTACCATGCTTGCGCTTATTATCGCTGCACCACCCCTCTCAGCGAGTGGTGATGGTGCATACAGCACATACCCGTTATAATTGCCATAGTCCATATCCTTCTCCACAGTCCTCGTTCCATCGTTTACCGCAGTGTGTACGTAGCAGTCGTTGAATGTGTATTCATGAACAGCACCCTGCGCTATATGTGCATTTGTTATGCTGAAAACAGCATGGGAGTTCCGTGCAATGATATCATAGCTCTTATCCCTTTCAGTCTCGTAGACCACTGAAGAACCGCTAACGCGTACCTTATCCACCTCTCCTCCTATTATTGTGCTGCTTATTTTTACAATTTCCTCATCGCTCATAACAATGCAGACGCTGTACTCACCAGCGCCATCGCCAACAACACTGCACGTTATATTATCATCGGCAGGTGCGTAATAAACCTCAAAGTCTGCAATATTGTAGGCGATACTAGCATTTCCATTCTCAAAGGCTACACCATCATTGGCGTATGTTACTCCGCCACTTCCGTCCACAACAATCATGTGGGTGGGACATTCGAGGATTATAGCAATAGAGTTTGAAGACTTGAGATACTCCAGCGCTAGTGGGTTGTTAGTTACATAGTTCTCAGGCGATCCGCTCAAGAAGTATACAACGCACTCATCTTTAGCCATGGCACCATGCTCGTCAACCACGTAAAGTACAGTCTTATGAGCGCTTAAGTCTGAGTAAACCTTTGTGACCACACACCCATAAAACTCTGTGCCATCGTCAAACACCCAGTGATATGTTAGATTATCGCCATCATCGTCATAGGATTTACTTGCATCGTACGTTACTATACCCATCCTGGCAAAAACGTTGGAGAGCAAAACCTCTCCCATATAGGCATTCTTTCCAAAAACAAAGTGCTCGGTGTACACAACACCATGGTATTCAAAGGTTAGTTTTACGGGATTTGAGCACCCTTTAGCCTCAAGCGCAAAGTATGTCAGCATGATGATATAGTCCTGAGTGTAGTTGAGCGAAACGGATGTGCGGGCGGTATTTGGCTTGCCTGTTGTTCTCACAACATAAATCTCATCAATGACCTCTCTGCTCTTATTCATGATTTTGAGGCTCACAGAACTGCCTGGTGTTCCTGCAATGGACACCGAGATATTAATATAATCTGCCATATAATACGTTGTTATGGAAGCTGTGGGCGGATCGTTGACATTTATCACCGTTATATTGAACGATTCGTATGAGCAAGCAGTTCCATCCGTTGCCCCAACAACAACCCTCCATGTTCCAACATCTTTTTGCTCCGGCGTCCATTTTATAATACCCCCGCCCCCAATCATCATGCCCTCAGGCCCCTCATCAATCCAGTAAGTTATTTCATCGCCATCCTCATCGAAGGCTAGAACCTGATACGTAAAGTTGGAATCCTCATAAACTTCTTGATCATCTATTGGCGAAATAACGGGTGCATCGTTTACGTTCAACACTGTAAGGGTGAAATTGTGGAAATCATAGGAACCGTGCACATCAAACACGCTTATATTGACCCAGTAAGTCCCAACATCGTGCTGTAATGGGACGCCATATAGTGTGTGAGAATAAATATCAAAGTTCAGCCATGAGGCGTTTGTGAGGAATGACCATGCCGAGATGTCATTGTCCTCATCATACGCGCTGTATTGCACCCTGTACTCAGAATCCTCATAAGCCGTAGTGACATCAGAGGTTAAGATTATCGGTGGATCATTTGCGTTTACGACGCTGAGGATGAAATTGTGATAACTCAAACCTCCTAGACCATCCGCCACGGATATATTGACCCAGTATTGGCTGACATCGGATTGGGTTGGTGTGCCTGATAGTTCGCCTGTTGTTGGGTTAATGGAGAGCCATGAAGCGTTAGAGATCAGGTGCCATGTAAGTGTGTCGCCATCTTCGTCGTATGCATTGTAGTCTACGTAGTATAATTGGTCTTCGTAGGCGATTGTGGTATCGTTTGTGGTGATGATTGGTGCATCGTTGACGTTGATGACGGTGAGTGTGAAGTTATGGAAGTCATATCCGTCGTTGTTGTCGGAAACTGATATATTGACCCAGTATTGGCCGACATCGTATTGAGTTGGTGTGCCGTATAGTTCGCCTGTTGTTGGGTTAATGGAGAGCCATGAAGCGTTAGTGTTCAGGTGCCATGTAAGGGGATCGCCATCTTCGTCGTATGCGTTGTAGTCCACGTAGTAAAGTGAGTCCTCATAAGCGAAGGTTGAATCGTTTGTGGTGATGATTGGTGCAT
>QMTG01000027.1 GCA_003649915.1 Thermoplasmata archaeon | reverse complement strand
TGCTGTATCATCAACATCAACGCTTATTATACCCGGACGCGTTGTATCAATTTCAAATTCCTCCGTGTTATTGTAAATCATTACATTGGCCGACAAATCAATAGCGCCGGATATGTTTACTCTGTATACACCGTCCTCGTACTCATCAAGAATCTCAAATGTTGCATTAAATGCTATACTGTGCCCGTCTGTAACATTATACCAACTGTGTGTTTTAAGTGTTGGTGTGTATGTGTTGTACGGCTCGTCCTTGCCAAAGGTTATTGTGGGCTCTACACTCGCGTTCATGGGCTCACTAAACGTTAGATTGAGATATACAATAGCACCAATGGGCATTATATAGTTTGGATGCATCTCAATATTAATCAGATAGGGCTTGATTTTATCAGCAGCCGTTAGATTTCTCGCAGGGTTCTGGTTACCTACATGGTCAAAGACCGCACCCGCACTTATATTAACCCATGGTTTTGCATCACCAGGCATGCTTTCATTTAATACAATCTCTACAGACATTTTATCCAACGCTCTACTAACGCTTTTTATCTCGTATGTGTGCCCTTCCCACTCCACAGAAAATCTGGATTCATTTACATTTGTTGATATCTCCTCACTGAAATACACAATTATTTTATCCACTTCAACGGCATCGGCGGAAGTAGCAGTTGGTGGTGTGGAATCTATGTTAAATATAAAGGATGGTGAGTAAAGTATTGCTGCACCACTATCGTTAGTAACATTTGAGAGTACCAAATATGCTTTTCCATTGTATGTTGTAATGGTAGCACTTCCATTCCAATTTGTTTTATTGCTACTTTGTCTGCTTATATCATACTGTGTACTCGGGTCATCGCTGCAATAGTAGCGCACGAACATGGATGTGGTCGACACATTCTCGCTGAATGTTAGGTTGAAGTATACCGTATCCCCTCCCTTAACATATACACTACCATCCTCAGTCACAGACGGGTAAAGGGCAACGGCAGGACCAGTTTTTACCGCAAATTTTCGTACATAGATATCCATAACATTTCCTGCCTTATCGCGGGCATCTTTAACAGTTAATGTATATGTCCCTGTTATTCTCCCATCATAATGACCCATCCAAGTCCTCTCGTCCTGCCATGACCCATATATTGGTATAGAGTCAAACGTAACATTTGGCATAACCGAGGTATCCATATCTTCGTTAAACACTATTGTGAGATTGAAACCATTAAGTACTCCATCATCAGCATATGCTGGTGTGAACTCTGTATATAAGACTGTAGGCTTTGTAGTGTCATAATGTATCGTTACTAAATCAGACTCTTTGTAATTACCGCTCCTATCCCAGACCCTGGCAAATATGTGATATGTTCCATCGTTCCACGATGAGGCATTTATCGAACACAACCACGTTGTGTACGATGCACCAGGCGATGCATCCATCGTAGCATCTAATCCTACCTCACTTCCCCACGAACTTCCATCCCAGAAGTTATCAGCTACATCCTTCACATAGACCTTGACGTTCTTAATACCAGAATATACTGTGCCACTTCCAAAATTGACTATACTCTCGTTCGCATCCCCTTCAACATCAATAATTGTGGTGTTGATGTACTCACCATCTGCAGGAGATGATATACCTATAGACCTAGGCTCAGTATTATCATATATAACAATAACATTCTCCCAGCCGACATTTCCAGCCTTATCACGTGCTTTCACTAGAACTTTATACTTGCCGTCCGACCAGTTTTTATTTTGATCCCAAGGATACACCCAGTACGCCCCTCCACTGCGAGCACTCATGAGTAAGGGAATCCTACTGTTGGTTTTCACCCATACACTACCATTCCAATAATACGTCTGCCCATCTACTGTATAATTAATCGAGACATTGATGCTATCAAAGTTTCCTTCAGCATCGTTCGCGGATACATTAATCTCTGTAAAATTATCCCTATTTTGATACACCCAGCTCTTCGGTGGCATTATAAAGGATATTGTTGGAGCCTGTGTATCAGCCTTTATCTGTTTGGAACTAACATCGGAGGACGGAGCATCACCATATGTAGCATTTATATTGTTTGTTTTAATTTCAACTTTAAATTGGGCGCCATTTTGGAGATTTGAAGACGTTTTTATCACGATATATGTTGTATTTTTAGTAGCCGATGATGGCAACGCAAAATTTATTCCCGTAATATTAACATACCAAGGCCCACTGCCAAATATTGTTGTACTGCTCTTGTACTCAACATCATTAGCGTCCCAGCCATCAGCATCTCCTGACTCGTTGTAAACACGCACTTCTGCAATATCTCGTGTAGCGTCAAAATTCAAAACATTGGTGAATGTCACATTTATCCATTGTAGTTTGTTTTCCCAGTCTTCTGCACCCAGAGAATTGTTATCTATCTTCATATTAAACACCACATAACTAGTATCAGCCTTCACAAGACTAGGCGCAACATCACTTATCGTAGCCCTCGTTTCTGCCTTGCTACTCCCTGCAATGAACACCAATGTAATCACTATAACAACCAATCCCACCAATATCAACAAACTTTTCGCCCTCATCGCGTCCTACCTCCTAAATAACGCATCAGCGGCTTAAAAACTAGAGGTGCTTATAAATTTTATCATCACAAATTTTACAAAAATCTACCACATATTCAATTTTTTGTATATCCTCTGTATAATAATAGGCTACCTAACGTATGTCAAAGCACTTATCTATCTATTCAACCACCGCATTACCTGCTCTCTTTCTGCCTACAATATATTATTGCTTTTCCTAATATAAATAACTTTTCCGCATGAAAGGACTAAAAAGGTGCAATTTTTACGATTGTTTACAATTTGACTACTATTGTTAGACATAGAAGTAATGGTTTACTATACTTAATGTTAACTATAAAAATATGCAGATTTATATTTTAAATGGCAAGAAGTTCCAATTCAAGTTTTTCCTCATCATAGTTTTCAATAACTCGTTTCATATAAAGGTCAATTAGTGAATATATTGGTACCTCTTTTACGAGAACCTCGCCAACCTTTTCTATTTCTCTTGGTATTCCACGGGTTATTATCCACACTCTCTTCTTACATCCGTATGTTGGTATCTTCCTCCTACCACCATTCTCTTCCCTATATGAAACTCTATCGTGTAATAACATATCGCAGTAATTTTTTATTTGTGTACTTTTGTTGTCTAGGTCACGTTTCAAACTGCAATCATAAATAACTACGAGGTTTTTTACTTTGAAAACACCATCAGGTTCCCCTTTCTGCTCTCTGTATGTATGGATGTTATGAATTCCTAACAATTTTAGGAGGTAATATGTATATTGTTCAAATTGTCTCCAGTTATTTGTTTCTTCGAGTATCTGAAATAGTGGTGGAGTTATTATACTATTCTCTGGTATGCCCTCTACATACCATCCTATAGGATAATCAGCATATTCTTTAGGATTTGGCATCTTTCCATCAATTCTTGGATTAAACCATATCGCAATTTTATTGGATTTCCTGTCCCGCCCTATCTCAATATTACACACCTTCCCAAACCATGCATTTTTTATTTCTCCTCCATGAAGCTGTATAAATATCGTTTCGGTATTTTCCTTAAGTTTATTTACCTCCATACCTCCCCGCAAATAGTCTATTGTATACCGTCTTCTTCCACGTACTCGAGCCCAATTTATGTTAGAAACCATAATATATTTCATTCACTGTTAAGGTATGATTGAATATCATATAAATATTTTCGTTATTGCACACTTACCCACTCTTTGGGCCCCCCGTCCCTTGTTTACCAAGGGTGAGGTTTATATATCAAGGATGCAATCAACTTATAGTATGGAGAAACTCACGCCGATGATGAAGCAATATTTCAGCATTAAAAGACAGTATAAGGATATGATACTATTCTTTAGAATGGGGGATTTTTATGAGACGTTTGGTGATGACGCAAAAATAGTTTCCAAGGAGTTAAATATAGTGCTGACGTCAAGGAATAAGGGAAAAAATGCTATACCTCTAGCAGGAATTCCACATCATGCCCTTGACGCTTACTTGGGAAAGTTATTAAAGAAAGGGTATAAGGTTGCTATATGCGAGCAGGTTGAAGACCCTAAAAAGGCGAAGGGGCTGGTAAGACGCGAGGTTGTTAGGGTGGTAACACCAGGAACAGTGCTTGAGGATTCTATACTTTCTACTGGTGAAAACAACTATCTAATGGCAATTTTTCCCGAGCGCCGCGGCTATGGGCTAGCATTCATAGATATATCTACAGGGGAGTTTTTTGCCACCGAGGTTGGAAATGATGAAGATGTTCTTGGGGAAATTAACAGAAACATGCCCAAGGAGGTTGTGGTTCCAGATTATTTTAATGCTGGTTTTTTAGAAGAAGTTGAAAAGAACGCCGCAATAACGCGGGTTGAGGACTGGATTTTTGACGAAGATAGATGCTTAGAAGCGCTTAAGGAGGCTTTTTCCGTATCAAGTGTTGACGGTCTCGGGCTCAGAGATATGCCTCTAGCATTAAGGGCATCTGGTGCTGTTCTCAATTACCTGATTGAGACACAGAAAACACTGCCTGCGGCTATTACAAAAATATCTCCCTATAGGCTTGGTAACTATATGGTAATCGATTCGTCAGCAATTAAAGGGCTAGAACTGGTAAAGAACATTATTGATGGAACGGATCGATTCACACTAATATGGGTTATTGACAGGACGATAACCCCGATGGGCTCCAGGCTCATGAAAAAATGGATGTTAAAGCCTCTCGTAGATGTTGAGGAGATTAACAGAAGGCTTGATGCTGTTGAGTATTTAGTAAATAACCCATTTCTCAGGGCTGAAATAAGGGAAAAACTTAGGTCAATAAGGGATATTGAGCGCGTAATGGCACGTGTTGTTTTCAGGTCAGCAAATGCTAGGGATTTGATTGCGCTGAAAAACTCACTTAAGGTTGCTCCTGACATAGCTTCTTGCATCAGGGGATGTGGAGTTTTTCTACTCGAAGATTGTGCTGAGAATCTCGCTGTACCAAGCGAGGTGATTGATGATATAGAGAGTGCTATTGTTGAGGAACCGCCTAATACCATAAAGGAAGGGGGCATAATAAAAGATGGATATAACGAGTACTTGGACAGTTTAAAAGCAAAAGTGAGGGAGAGCAAGGAGTGGATTGCTAGGCTTGAGGAAAGGGAGAGGCGTAGGACGGGAATTAAGTCCCTAAAGGTGGAATATAACAAGGTTTTTGGATATTATATTGAGGTGACCAAGGCGAACTTACACAGGGTGCCCAAAGATTATATAAGGAAGCAGACACTAAAGAATGCTGAGAGGTTTATAACACCCGAGCTCAAGGAAAAGGAGAGCATTATATTGAGTTCTGAGGAGAAAATAAACGCTCTCGAATACGAGATTTTCTGCGAACTACGGGATAAAATAGCGAGCAAAAATGATGAAATACTCAGGACTGCAAGAGCGATTGCTATTCTGGATGTTCTGTGCTCATTGGCGGAGGTTGCCGTCACAAATAATTACACAAGACCTGTGGTGGACGATGGTGACGAGATTGTGATAAAGGACGGGCGGCATCCAGTACTCGAGGTCATAGAGCAGAATTTTATACCGAACGATGCAACGCTTGATTGCAAGGAGAACCGTATCATCATAATTACAGGACCAAACATGGCAGGTAAGTCCACATATATGAGACAAATAGCACTCATTGTCATCCTCGCCCAAATGGGCTCGTTCGTTCCAGCGAGTTATGCTAGGATAGGCATTGTGGATAAAATATTCACAAGAATAGGTGCTCATGACGTGCTTAGCAGGGGGCAATCGACATTCATGGTGGAAATGGTCGAACTAGCGAATATTCTGAGGAATGCGACAAAAAGGAGCCTTATAATACTGGATGAGGTTGGCAGGGGCACAAGCACGTTTGATGGACTGAGTATAGCATGGGCTGTTGTCGAGTACTTGCATGACCCCAGAGTTATAGGGGCAAAGACTTTATTTGCTACGCATTACCATCAGATTACCGAGATTTCAAAACACCTCAGTGGTGTGAAAAATTACCATGTGGATGTTAGGGAGGACGGCAAGGACATAACTTTTCTATACAAAGTAAAGCCTGGAAGCACTGATAAAAGCTATGGAATACACGTAGCACGCCTTGCTGGTGTGCCAACAAATGTTGTGGAAAGAGCAGCGGAAATTTTGAGAAAAATGGAGGAGGAGCATAGGGTTGAGGTTAAAAGCGTACCTAGGTCGACACAAACAACACTGGGCCTTTTTGTGGCAAAAAAGAGCGAAATTGAGGAAAAAATAAAGAGCATTGACATTATGAAAATGACACCAATAGAGGCATTAAACACTTTGTATGAGTTAAAAAAGAGGTTGGAGCATGGGAAAGATTAGGATACTTGACGAGGATACTGTAAGGAAAATCGCAGCCGGTGAGGTTGTGGAGCGCCCAGCATCCGTTGTGAAGGAGTTAGTGGAGAACTCCATAGATGCATCTGCAACTAAAATATCGGTGAGCGTTCTGTCGGGTGGAAAAAAAGAGATTGTTGTTGTAGATAATGGTATAGGGATGGACAGTGAGGACGCAATTCTCGCTTTTGAGAGACATGCAACAAGCAAGATAAGAAGTGCTAGAGACCTATTTGGAATAACCACACTGGGCTTCAGAGGTGAGGCTCTCGCTAGCATTGGTGCGGTGTCCAAGATTGATCTCACAACAAGGTGTGAGGGATGCGATGTTGGGGTGCGTGTCAGGGTTGAGGCTGGTAAAATTGTGAGTAGCGAAAGGGTTGGATGCCCTGTTGGTACCAGCATTAGGGTTCGAGATTTGTTTTTCAACACACCGGCAAGAAGGAAGTATATGAAGAGTGATAGGACAGAATTCGCCCATGTGGCTTCCGTTTTAATGGAAAGAGCGTTAGCGTACCCCAAGATAAACATTAGCCTTGTGCACAACGGTAGGGTTGTGTTTTCCGCACCACCCGCTGATGATAAAGTTAACATTGGGTACGTGCTTGGGATGGATGTGGCAAAGAATATGATTGAAGTTAGCTACATCAATGATGTTGAAATAACGGGTTTTATTGCACCTCCGCAATTTTCGAGAAAGAGTGCAGATTGGTCGTTCTTTATAGTAAATGGGCGTCCAATCAAGAACTCATCATTACTCAATGCCCTTATTGAGGCGTATGGTGGAATGATTGAGAAGGGAAGGTACCCAGTGGCAGTTTTGCGTATAAATGTAGCGCCAGAGAGTGTCGACGTTAATGTGCACCCAACGAAAATTTATGTCCGGTTTGCTGATGAAAGAAGTGTGTGCCGTGCTATAAGCAACGCGGTCAGGGAAGCACTCTCGAACGCAGACCTAAGGGCGAAGGGAGAGTATATAATAAAACATCTCAGTGTACCACAAATCACTGGAAAAGATGTGGGTGGGGAGGTGCGTGTTGAGCATGAAACGAGACCTGTAATGATCGAGCAAAAAATGCTCGTTGAAGACAAGAAAGTACTAGATGGTGCGGGTATGCTCTCTGGTGCTATATACCTTGGACAATTATGGAACACCTACATATTGCTTCAGGCAGGGGATGAGTTTGTCCTTATTGACCAGCATGCAGCCCATGAAAGAGTAAGATATGAGTCTTTGAAAGAGGCGTACAGGCGTGGATATATTGCTCAGCAACTCATTGAACCAATTATAATAACTCTCAGGCCCAATGAGTTTGCAATCCTCCTTGAGTATTCTGACAAACTCAAGGAACTGGGAATATCTATAGAGGAGTTTGGAAAGAACACTGTTAAGGTATCGGCAGTGCCCACGATTGTCGGAAGAGTGTGTGGAAAGGATGAAATCAGGGCGATAATAGAAGATATAATCAGAATAGGCAAGGTGGATGTTGAGACATTTGCCGATGAAGTGCTAAAGATTGCGGCATGCCACACTGCTATAAGAGCGGGTGAAAAACTAGATACTGCAAGAGTTGCAGCGCTAGTTGAGGAAATGAACAATACTAAGAACAGGTTCACATGCCCACACGGGAGACCTGCAATCATAGTGTTCAAGAAGAGTGAGTTAGAGAGGATGTTTAGAAGGAGGAAATGAGAAAAGCATTTGAAGAATATTTCTGAAGCTTTTGACATCTTAGTTCTTGTAAATTTTTAATTTATGTATTATATAATAATTAAACTCTACACTAGGATTGGGTCTCAAACAAAGTCTTGTTGTCACCATCTACGCCAAAACGCGCAAAAATTTCAGAGCATTACCTCCAAGCATCAATATTACAAATCTTTTGACAAGTTCTTAACCACATCGCAATGCTCTATGATTATGGTTCATAGCCCTATAGCCCTAGTTCATCTTCGCGCAGTCCCCGCCTTTTCCCAGTAATAATTGAACACCCTTCTAAGCCAGTCATTGAACTCCGTATCACCCATTAGTGCGTGGGAGTAATCAATTTGCCCAGTGATCTTGGGTAACACGATACCTCCACGTTTTTCGTTTCTCTTAAGTGATATGGGTACTTCCTTCAAAAACCTGACTTCTATGTTCTTTGCACTAACATAATCTTTCGGAACTTTTACACCCTCTGGATAAATTATCCTTATTTTCACGCCCTTTCCTGCTTTCTCAAGATTTAAAGGCACAAGTGCATCGTATACCTCATCAGATATTATGTTTATCTCAGCCTCGGCCTCATCGCTCAAGTCCTTTATCAGGGATAAGATTTCAAGTGTTCCTTTTACTACCTTGCCTTCAACAATATTTCTCGACCATATGAACTCTGCAGGAAGAACAGAAATATCATGATTAACGAAATATTCAGTATTTTCTATGTAAAACTCTAATCTCTCTATATACTCAAGCAATACCTTACCCAACGGTGTCAAAAAATACCTCTGATCCTCGCTCTTTGATACCATCTGAGCGGCGGTAAGTCTTCGTAGATGCCTTGCTGCCTCCGCTGGAGTTACATCGAGTTTTCTAGCAACTCCCGTGAGTTTTAGTGGCTTTTCCTTCAGCATCTTCATGATTTTTATCCTGTTCGGATGCGACAACTCAAACATCATTTCATGGGCCTCCATCTTCACCTCCTCCTATCGTCTTTTGTCTAATATTACGTATAGCGTATTATACAACACCTATATATATGTATGTTTTGTTTGTTACGAAATTTTGTTATTATGGCTATAAATATTGCTTATATTTTTCATGTTCATACCACACTTTCATGAATCTCTTATCTCTTCCCAGCGCCTGCTTCGCCTATAGGCGAGGCTATCCCCCAGTAATTGTTGAATAGGGATATGCACCAGTGTATGAAATCTGCAGATGTTGATATGAGAGCCATCGAATAGTCAATTTTTCCCGTGGAAATATTGGGAAGGGCAATTCCCGCTATCTTATCGGTAACCTTCAGACCAAGGGGTATCTCTCGTAGCACCCGTACTTCTAGGTTTCTTGTTTTAAGATATTCTTGTGGCATTTTCTCACCCTTCAGGTAAATCTTTCTTACGCAAACACCCGCTCTTGCTCTTTCAACCTCAATATCAACAACAGAGCGCATTAACTCCTCACTCATAACGTATATGAACTTTTCAGCCTCTTCACTTGCCTTCTCTATCAATGAGCCGACCTCCATTGTTCCGCTAAGAGTGGTTAAGGTATTCCATGGGAGTATTACAAGATAATCGCTCGGTATTACAGATACATCATGTGAGGATAAGTATGGGGATTTGTTTATCATAAACTCTATATGGCTTGTGGCGACTTCCACTATTTTTCCCAAGGGAGTTAAACGGTACATGCCGTGTTTTTCTCTGTAAATGATTTTTGCCATGAGAAGGCGGTTTATATGTCTTGATATTTCAGGTGTAGGTGCGCCAATGTGCCTTGATATTTCCGTCAGCCTTTTTCCTCCTTCGCGTAGAAACTTAACTATATTAAGCCTATACGGATGTGTAAGCTCAAATATCGGATTACACTCATCCAAACAGCATGCCCCCTTCATTGTGTGCGCAAATGTTTGCACATCTCTAGCATTAATAATTAATGTAATGTGTTCTTGGGTATATAAAGTTAGCCCATGCACTGCGTTGTCGCATAATTTGCGATAATTATCCTTCACACATTACTAATATATTTAAGCGGCATATAAGTGCCATGACTTCCACATCGGGCAGGGCGTAAGGGGGCGTGAAACACCGCCTAATTAAAAATAAATACGAGCGGCTAAGAGCTAAGAGGATTGTTGCTCGCCACCAATTTATGCGACATGCGGTTTATGCCCTATCAGCCCATCAGCATTACACATTACATTGCCCAAAAGTATATACCCATAGGATAAATTCACCCACGCGATGCTTGATGACATGGGGACATGGAGGAGAACGCATTATACCGCAGACATTCGTAGCGAGGAGCAGGGCAGGGAAGTAATACTCGCAGGGTGGATACATGATATGAGAGTTGTGGGAGGAATATCTTTCATAATACTCAGGGATAGGGAGGGAATGGTGCAAATTACTGTAAAGAAAAAGGATGTTGGTGATGATAAGTACAAACGCCTAATCACGTTGCCGCGGGAATCGGTTATCATGGTTAAGGGTTTTGTTAATTTCAGCCCCAAGGTTCATGCAGGTTTAGAAATAATTATTTCGGAGTACAAAGTTCTAAGCATAGCAAAAAAACCCCTACCCTTGGGTATTGCTGATGATGTGCATGCCGACCTTGACACTAGGTTGAACGCTAGATTTCTTGATGTGAGAAAACCCGAAGTGATGGCTCTTTTCAAAATAAGGGCAACAATGCTCTCCTCCATTAGAAAAACTCTTGAAAGTATGGGGTTTATTGAGGTGCATACCCCAAAAATTGTGGCTACAGCAACGGAAGGAGGAACCGCCCTTTTTCCCGTGAAATACTTTGAAATGGACGCTTTTCTTAATCAGTCCCCACAGTTATACAAGCAAATACTAATGGCAACAGGGATGGATAGAGTTTACGAAATAGGCCCTGCGTTTAGGGCGGAGGAGCATGACACAACCAAGCACTTGAATGAGTTCACATCGGTGGACATAGAGATGGCCTTCTCAGACCACAATGACGCCATGAACGTACTGGAAAGGGTTATAAAGGATGCTGTTAGAGCGGTTAATAATGAAATGGCGGAGGAACTCGAAGTTCTTGGGGTTGGTCTGCCAGATATAGAGTACAATTTTCCAAGGGTTTCTTACGACGAATGTGTGGACTTTGTAAACTCCCACGGGGCTAATGTGAGGTGGGGGGAGGACTTTGATGCAGAAGCCATGAAGATACTTGGCAAAGAATACGATTGTTTTTACTTCATTGTAGAC
>QMTG01000026.1 GCA_003649915.1 Thermoplasmata archaeon | reverse complement strand
GATGTGTACAGGATAAGTGTTGAAGACAATGGCCCCGGGATAGTAAGGAGAAAGATACCGGAAGTTTTCGGTAGGTTATTGTACGGTTCAAGGTTTCACGCAGTTCGCCAGTCCAGAGGGCAGCAAGGTATAGGAATATCGGGCGTGGTCATGTACGCTCAGTTGACAACGGCAAAGCCTGCAATAATAATATCAAAGGTGGAGCACGAGGATGTTGCCCACGAAATAACACTATTTCTTGATGTTAAGAGAAACAGGCCAGAGGTTGTTAAGGAGGAGGTGCTTATATGGAAGGGGGAGGATGGTAGCCCAAAGAAGCACGGCACAAGGGTAACGGTTGATGTGAAGGGGCGATATATAAAGGGCAAGCAATCAGTCTATGAGTACCTAAAGGGCACTGCAATAGTAAATCCCCATGCAAGAATAACTTTTACCGATCCAGAGGGTAATAAGATGGTTTTTGAGCGCATGGCAACAACCATGCCGAGACCAACAGTGGAAATTAAACCCCACCCCCATGGTATAGAATTGGGCACTTTTCTCTCAATGCTCAAAGAAACAAGGGCACGCCATCTCTATACTTTCCTTGCCACAGAGTTCTCTAGCGTGAGCACGATGAAGGCAAAGGAGGTGTGTGCAAAGGCAGGTATGGATCCAATGCTCAAACCGGGAATGCTGAGCAGAAACGATGCTGCTAAAATCATGAAAGCATTTGCTGAGGTAAGGCTTCGCCCTCCAGATACTAATTGCCTATCCCCAATAGGTGAGGAACTTATAAGAAAGGGGTTGAAGCATGTGCTCGGGGGTAAGGCGGAGTACTACACCACACCAATAACAAGACCGCCAAAGGTGTACTCGGGCAACCCGTTTCAGGTAGAGGTTGGGATAGTGTACGGTGGGGATTTGCCAAAGGACAGACCTGTCGAAATACTAAGATTTGCCAACAAGGTACCCTTGCTATATCAAGCAGGCGCGTGCGCAATAACAAAGGCTATATCTTCTGTAGATTGGAGAAGATACGGTCTTGACCAAAGAGGAGGCGAGGGCATCCCCTACGGCCCTGCAATAATCCTAGTTCATGTTGCCTCCACAAAGATTCCATACACTTCGGAAGCAAAGGAAGCGATAGCACCTGTGCCGGAGATAGTGGACGAGATTGTGCTTGCGTTGCAGAAAGCGGGCAGGATGCTGAAAACTCATTTAAGCAAAAAGAAGAAAAGGGGGAAAGTCAGGGAAAAGTTCGAGCTCGTGCAGGAGATATTACCAGAAATTGCGGGTAAAAGCGCAAAAATATTGAATAGACCAGTTCCAAACCTCGTGCCAGTAATAACAAAAATAATGAATGTTGTGTGGATTAAGAGCTCCATTAGTTGCGATGGTGGTGTGTGCAAGTTAACAATAAATACTGTGAATTACACAGGGGGAGAGAAAGAGCTAAACTTGTACACGAGGATACCAAGGGAGGTTATCGGGTCGGCACGCTTTGCTCCAGAGCCTGACGAAAAACACAGTGATGGGAGGATTGGCTGGCGTTTGAGGGTAAAAAGTGGCGAAATGCATAGAGTTGAGGTGGAAATGTACGGCGTGGAGAGCGATGAGATCAGCAGTGTCGAGGTTTACTTTGACGGGATAAACCCAGTGCACGTTATAGGTGCAGAGCCCCTACCAGGTGATTGGGGTATTGAATCCCTGCGGGTAAAAAAGGTAAGGCTTGAGGGTGGTGCTCATGGTGAGTGATAGCCAAAAAAGGGCACTGAGCGAACTTATGAGGCTTGTTGAGGAAATATACAATGATCTGGAAAGAGGAGAGATACCTAGGATGACATTACCCGTAAGGAGCAAGAGCAATATAAGGTTTGATAGAAAATACGGTGTGTGGAAGTACGGCGTAAATATGAGTGTAAGGTCTGCAAAAAAGTTATCCGAAGCATACACAATATTGAGAACGCTTTACGTTATATCGTTAATTAAGGAAATGATTGAAAAGAATAAGTCGTCCACTCTCAGGGAACTGTATTATATATCCGAGGGCTGGGGAAGGGCAAAATTCAACGCACAGGAGGACTCCAATAATCTTGTGGAAGACTTAGAGATAATGACAAGGTGCCTGCGTGAGGACTTTAAGTTGAGGCCAGAAGAGGATGGTGCAAGGATAATAGGAAATATAACAATAGAGGAAGTGAACAGGAAGGGTGAAAGAAAGAAGATAAACTGCAGGGACGATGTGGGCGACTCGGGCTACACAATACCATATAATGTTGAGAAGGACAAGGTAAGGTTTGCATATTGTGATGCTGATTTTATAATCGCAATAGAGACAGGCGGAATGTTTGACCGCTTGGTGGAGAACGAGTTTGACGAGAAGTTCAGGGCGATACTTGTGCACTTAAAGGGCCAGCCCGCAAGAAGCACGCGAAGGATAATAAAGAGGATGAACGAGGAACTCAACCTGCCCGTTGTTGTTTTCACGGATGGAGATCCTTGGTCTTTCAGAATATATGCTAGCGTGGCGTACGGCGCGATAAAGACCGCCCATATATCGGAATACCTAGCAACGCCATCAGCGGAGTTCATAGGGATAACTGCATCAGATATACTGAACTACAAATTGCCGACAGATAAACTTACCGAGCAGGACATAAACGCACTGAATGCTGAGTTAAAAGACCCAAGGTTTCAGGACGAGTTCTGGGAGCAGGAAATAAAACTCATGCTTAGGATAAAGAAGAAGGCAGAGCAGCAGTCCCTCGCAAAGTACGGGCTTGATTATGTGACTGATGTTTACCTACCGGAAAAACTTCAAATGCTTGGTATAATATGAGCGAAAAAACAATGACTTTATGCCTATTGCACCTTAGCGGGCTATATTGTGCATACTATATCTCAATGACGGGAAATTTTTTTGATTTCTGCAGTAATACGTAATGCAAATATCTCCAAATTGTAACTACGCTTTTAATCAATTTTATTTAGCCCCTGCCCTTTTTATGAAAATATTCAGAATATACTCAATGTCATCTTTCCTCAGCTCGTTTGACATATAAAGAATTCCAGAGTATATTGCAAGGAAGAGGGCGAAGCCCCCCATTATCTCATAGAAGTGGTATAACTGCCCACGGAGTACGAGACGAGCGTGGCAATGGCTGCACCAGTGGAGCGGGACAGCCCGAGATCGGTGAATATTGTGAGAAGACCCACAAGTGCTGTTGCCGAGCCAACAATACCCCATGTGCCTGGGCCTATATATCTGAAAACGAAAAAAAGTGCCACATACCCGGAGAATGCGCCGAATACGTTGTACGCCATAACAAGCACAGACTTTCTCCCAAGGTCTTTGAGGTCAAACTCTGTCATTTCCTTTCCCTCTTCGCCATGAAAACAACAGTCCCACCACTCGTGTATGGCTCTCCAGGGTCGAGGCACTGAATATAGGCTACACCTTCATCCTTGGAAAGCCCCAGTTTTACGGGGCTAATCCCCTCCCTCAGTGCTACCGCGTAGTGGAGAAGAGACGGAAGTGCGTGTATGCATAGTGCATCAGTTTCCTCAAGCACAATCCTTGCCCCCTCAATAGTAATTTTATCCCCTAGTCTGTGCACAGAGCACTTTCCGCGTATTTCCACAACCTCAAACACAACCCTCTCCATAGTTATTCACCACTTTATCAGACCTTTTAACAAAAACTTTTATTTAATAGTTGTTCATTAATCCAGTTAATGAGCAGAATACTGGTGCTTTACGCAGGGAAGGACCCAAAAAAACTGCTGAAAAGGGCATCTGAGATTTACTCAGAGGGAGATGATGTTATTGTGCTCCTTGTCACACCGCAAGGTGGTAATGCCAATTTAGTACCCCTCGAAGAAAACACATATCCAAGGATGAAAGAGGCTCTTGAATATTTGGAAAACGAGGGCATAAAAGCGTCTGCAATAGTGGCAAGGGGCGATTTGGTGGATGAGCTAATATCGGTATGTGGAGATGTAGGGTGCGATATAGTTATAGTTCCTGCAGAGGACGTGAAATGCGGGCCTTTTCATATAGGAAATGTATACAGATCAATAATAGGGAAGGTGAAGGCTGTTGTGATGTCTGTGGAATAAATTGTAGGTGGGAAAGATGAAAAAGGAGGAGAAAAACTTCAAAATAATCCTGATATCTGTATTCCCGGTAGCAGTGCTTGCAACGCCTGCCCTTTACTTCCTTGGCAGCCTTCGCCTCACAAACTACCACGCGCTAGTAACAATATTCTCCCTACTCTGGTATGCCATAATCCTAATATTCTACATTGAAATAGGTGTAGATACAGCGTACAAGAGACTATCTAATCTATATAGCCTCTTGTCTGAAGTGGAGGGTGACGAGAAGATACGCCCCCTGATACTGCGCGCTATAGATAGCCAGAACCTTTTAATAAGGATGTACACGACAACACGAAGGTATACGATATGGGTACCCTTCCTCTCATACATAGGAATATTCTTTCTGCTTGCTCTCTCCGCAGTATTTCCAATTATTATGGAATACGGCGCTGGGGTCTGGCTGAGCCTTATCCTGTACACATACGTGCCAGTACTTGTGATATTTTATAAGGGGATGAAACTGCGTCCCTATGCATCATATGAGCGGGTGAGGGCCAAGGCGTATGAAATGCTTGAAGAGGGCAAGGACTATCTCAGGTATTTAGTCTAGGACTGATTAAGTAAATGGCTTAAGTAATTGCCTATACTGCCCACAACATTTTCACATGCGCTTATTTTTTTCATACTCCCAATTCATCAATAACCTTTCTGGCAACAGCAAGCATGGCTTCAATAGTTCCACCTATGACATACGTGCTGGGTGTATGTGGGCTCACGGTTAAATTAGGGCATTTGATACCCTTTTTTACCGAGTTATTGCATGCAGGTGCACCAAAAACGCCACGAGAACGTAAGGTATTGGCAATTGTAGTTATATCGTAACGCTCTCCATATTCTTCATCTTTATTACATGGTAGTTTGTTTGCATTAATCACGCCCATTATTTCCTTGGTAACAAAAGGAGGACGTAAGTCCGCATCTCTACCAAGCCATTCCAAGCTAATAACGCCGTGCATTATGTCCTGAAGGAAGCCTATTAAGCCACAAAAGGTGCCATGGCCCGTAGTCTCCTTTCTAGATGCAAACCTTGCTATATCTACTCCAAGCGCACTTAATACGCTCTTCCTCACAGCCCTGCCCAAGTCATCATTGCAAAACTTCGAGTCAAAGTACATAATAACTGAAGCCCTTCGTATCTCACGCCCAACAGAATGAATACTACGCGCGCCTAATATGCAAATTCCCGAGTATTTCTTGGAGAAAACAACACTTTTATAACCTGAAACCTCTGCTTTTATTCCACTAAGCCTTATATTTGCCCTACAATCCTCCTCCAAATCGCCAAATACTGTTCTACCCTCAACAACAATAGGCAACCTTACAGCATAACAAGAATCCATCTTAAACTCTGCAACATGCTTTATCAAACCGCAAAGGCTTGTAATCTTGCAGTTCTCCACCCATCGATAACAATTATAGCGTTCAAAATCCCTATCAGTGAGCGGAATTGTGAAGACAACAGGCACGCCCTTTGATGCCAGTATATTAAAGATGCTAAGATCCTCCATACGCCCATCACCATCCTTTATATGGGACTGGATTTATTATTACTCTGGAACATTCGGGAAAGGTATAGTCTAAGATCTCTCTAACGATGTTTTCATTCTTTCTCATGCCCTCAATTTGTTTTTTCCCGCCTTCCACCATCACATATTCCCCAAAGTATCGGACCCTTATGGGCTCGCCAAACTCCTCAATCATTTTTTCCTCAGCACTGCGTACTCTGCTCAAAATTGCACTATTTATCTCTATTCCATAGGCGATTCTCGTAGCGTAACAAGATTGGGGTGGTGTGGGTGTTACTCCAAGTTGTTCTGCAATCATATAAACATCACGCTTTGTTATTCCGTATTCGTAGAGAGGGTGAAGTATTCCGTCCTCTCGAGCAGCAGTAAGGCCTGGGCGGTCATCGGCAAAGTCGTCGGCAACAACTCCATCTACAATAGCATTGCAACCAAATTTTTGGGCGGTTTGTTTGGCGATACGGTGCACAGCCTTTTTACAGTAATAACACCGCATCTTATCGTTTCTGACAAAATAAGGATTTTTTAAGACACTTATGTTTACAATGAGATGTTTAATTCCGTGCACAGAGCAGAAATGTTTCGCCCTACGTATTGAGGAGTCTACAGTTGCCTCATGCACCACTGTAAGGGCAATAGTATTGGTAAAATCATTTGCTATTTTAAGAAGAACACCACTATCTACCCCTCCTGAATAGAGTACAAGCACCTTATTGAAATTTTTGAGCCTTTGCCCCAGTTCTTTAATATTTTTCTCAATCACATAATCACCCTCCTGCAATGGTATAAAGGGCCGGGGCCGGGATTTGAACCCGGGCCGAGGGATCCACAGTCCCTAATGCTTACCAGGCTACACCACCCCGGCCATGTATGAAAAAGCAAATAAAGCCATTTTATTTAAGCACCGCGGTATGTATGCCGCACTCCCCACCCCATTTCTTGGTGCCACGCCATCTGCCGTCTCTTTCAAAAGTTCCACCAGGCTCTGTACAAGGCTCACAGCCCAGCGAGCGATATCCCTTAGCATAAAGTGGGTGGACGGGAAGTTTATGGATGGCAGTATACCTCCACACATCGGCTTCGGTCCAAGTAACAATCGGGTTGACCTTAACAATCCCGCCCCTTACTTCCCACTCACCAAAGTTTCTTCTTGTGCGCCCTTCATCGTTTCTCACGCCTGTTATCCAGCAATCTAGGTCTTTAACAGCCTCCTTCGTGGGCTCCACCTTAAATATTTTGCAGCACAGATCAGGGTCTTTCTTTGGCAACTCTGGGTCGGGAGTTGCACTCGACATGTACTCTTTAATGTTTAGTTTCCATTCTTTGACTATGCGGTCTTTGAACTCAAAAGTTTCTTTGAACTTGAAGGGAGTCATGACTGTGAAAACCTTTATCTTGGGATCAACTCGCAGGGCTAAATGTAGTACGACCATGCTGTCCTTTCCAAATGAGCAAGCCACTGCCACCTTATCATGCCCGAATGTATCAAGCGCCCTAGCAATAAGTCCCATTGCAGCCTCTTCCTTATCAATCATGGGATATGCTATACCTAAGCGTTTATTAAAATTTATCGTGGCAGCTCTTTTCTAAGCGCTGGTGGTATTTTAAACATGCACTCCACGTTTTCGCTATCAACATAATGCGTTCGGATTTTTGAAAGCCTGTCCACGTCAAAATTCATATTTCCTCTCCAGCCGAGCACAAATGACCACGGTGGTGCATAACCTATGACACAAGCAATATACACGCGGGTATTCTCATAAGCATTGTTAACAGATGTTACAACAGTCGCTAAAGATTTTGCGTTAAAAAGTGCAGGTCCAGACTGTGTTGCAATAATGGGCGCAACCCTTGCACATGCAGCATAGAATTCTGGAGAGAAAAGGCTTGCCGCATGGCCAATAGGGTCAGTTGAATCCACAATAATAACATCGTATTTCTTATTTTCATCTGCGCAGCCTTTTATGTACGAAAACCCATCAGTGCATACAATCCTTACCCGCGGATCGTCCAGTGCACCGCTATCTATCCCCAGATGCTTCTTACAAGCCCCAATAACCTCGTTATCGATCTCCACAAGGAGGCAACTCTCCACGCTTGAATGTTTTAACACCTCCCTCACGGCTCCACCATCCCCACCACCGATTATGAGCACATTTCTTGGTGTTGGGTGAAGAATCATGGCGGGATGAACTAGTGCTTCATGATACATGGGCTCGAAAGCCTCAACAAGCTGGATTTTCTTATCAATAAGGAGTATTTTACCAAAGTTTTTCGTTGAGTAAATCTCAATTTCCTGATACTTGCTTTTTAAGCGCATAATTCTCTCGCAGACCTCAAACCCGACACAGTAGCCGAAGTCGTACCATTCCACAATCCTATCGCTCATGGCAACCACAAATGCAATATTGAGATAAAAATTTGAAGGTGGAGTAAATAAACTCGAAGTAATCATCTAATCGCACGCATGATTGCCTTTATATCATGCACTCTATCTAGCATGCGTCCTCTTTTGCAATATCTTTACCAACCCCCTCAGAAACCTGTGCCTTTCCTCAAGTTCTCCGGCGATGAGAAAGAGGATGGGCGGTATGTTTCCCACCTGCGTACTGCCTGATCTCTCCACAGTGACCACGAAAACAGTGAAAGTCGTATTCTATGAGGTTGTAATGCCTGAGGGCAGATGAGAAACCTATGTAACCCTTGTAAAGTGAGAGCGCAACCCTGTAAGGATTCTCAATCACAGCCATCTCCCCAGGCCTTTTTCGTACGAGATACAATCCTCTTCTCAGCCGATAGAGATAACCCTTCTTCTCAAGCGAGGATAATACCTTGTACAACATGCCCATGCTGAGCTCTGGAAAAAGCTCCCTGACCAACTCCAAAGTTACCAATTCAGCATGGCTAACAACATTATACACCTTTTGCTCACTACTACTCAGATAGTAATTTTTCTTCATTTACTTACCATATTGGTAAGGAAGTCGATAAAATTTTCTCCAAGGAGGACAATGGAGCGATCAGGTACGCTTGAAAAAAATCGTCACATGGGACTATGAGCAAGAGAAATAAGAGATTGCTATCGGACAATACATGCAGATTGGCAAGTATACAGTTTTTCCTATTATAGTAGGACAAAAATTTTAAATATGTCCTATCGCTATACTACATATCATGGAATATTTGGAAGAGGTTGTGGCCGAGTTTCATAAGTTTGGCGTGCCTGAGTTGAAGGAGAGGATACTTGAGTTACCCATGGGGCTCAGGAAGGCTATCGCCGTTGTGGGTTTGAGGAGGGCTGGCAAAACTTATCTTCTGTATCAAACCATTCGAAGGTTGGTTAAGGGCGGGGTAAATCTTGAGGGGGTTTTTTACATAAATTTTGAGGATGAACGTCTTGATGGCATGACAGCAAGGGACTTATCGAAGATTGTAGAACTATACAGAAAGTACAATCCTGAAGCAAAAACAATGTATCTGTTTTTGGATGAGATACAGAATGTTGATGGGTGGGAGAGATTTGTTCGCAGGATACTTGAGAGAAGAGATGCGAGAATTTTCATCACGGGTTCATCGTCAAAACTTCTCAGCAAGGAAATATCTACAGTGCTCAGGGGAAGAAGTTTGAGTTTTCATCTTTTGCCTCTATCTTTTCAGGAGTTTCTCAGGTTCAAAGGGGTGGATTTCAGGGAGCCGCTTATAGAGGATGAGAGAGGTCTCATAAAAAGATATCTTGATGAGTATGCGGAATTCGGTGGATTTCCTGAGATCGTGAACTATGAGGAAATGCTCAAAATAAGGGTACTGCGTGAATACCTTGACCTAATCATATACAAGGATCTTGTGGAGAGGTATGGCATAAAGAAGATAGGTGTAATGAAATCTCTGATAGGGATAGTGGTTAAGAATTTTGCATCCAGAATATCTGTGAAGAGGCTTCATAATATCTTGCTGTCCTCGGGAAATAAGTTGAGTAAAAGTAAGATATATGAGTATTTCTCATACCTCGAGGATATAGGTTTCATCATACCAGTAAAGAAATTCAGTTACAGTGAGATGGAATCAGCCGGAAGCATACCAAAAATTTATCTTGCGGACAACGGTTTTCCCACAATATACGGTCTGAGAGATGCGGGGAGAAGAATGGAGAATATCGTAGCCATAGAACTCATGAGAAGAAAATATTATTTCAATCCAGTACTTGAGATAAAATACTATTTAGGAAGAAACAAAAAGGAGGTGGATTTTGTTGTGAGCGAGGGTATGCATGTGAAAAAAATCATACAGGTATGCTATGACCCCAGTGACCCGTACACCAGAAAAAGAGAGACGGAAGCACTCGTAGATGCATCAAAAGAACTCAGATGCAAGAATCTGAAAGTCATTACGTGGGATTATGAGGATGAGGATATCGTAGAAGGAAGAAAAATACATTACATTCCACTGTGGAAGTGGCTTTTGGAGAAATAAAAAGAAGGGAAGGGATGAGGACACTCAGGCCACCTGTTTTCATTCCGATTCCAAAATACATTTCCCCTTTGCGGCCCTTCTGCATGCCCCTCTTTATACGTTTTGCTTGATGGTCGCGGCCCGAGGAGATGGAAACTATATAGGGGTAGAGAAATATGTCCCATCATCATGGGCTAAGTGCTATGAAGTTCTATCGACGGGGAAAGATTTATATGATTCTTTCCCTATTGGGGAGACTATGAATCCGAGGGATGTAAGGGAATATCTCATAGATTTTCAGGAGAGGGAACTGCCTGAGCTTGTTGAGCGGGAGTTGAAAGTTAACGAGACGAAAAGGATAACCAGCATAATAGGGCCAAGAAGAGCTGGGAAAACATATTTTATGTACCAGCAGATGAAAAATTATCTGAGAAAGGGGATAAAGAAGGAGAACATTGTGTATCTGAACTTTGAAGACCCCCGCCTGGTCGATATGAGTTTCAAAGAGATAAGGGAGATAATAAAGATGCACTGGCAGATCTATCCGATGTCAGCGAAAAGGAGACTTATCGTATTCGTAGATGAACCACAGAACATAAAAAACTGGGAGATAGCAATAAGAACCTTACACGACGAAGGATTCAAAATATTCGTCACAGGCTCATCCTCAAAACTGTTAAGCAGAGAGATAGCCACATCACTTCGAGGAAGAACTCTTTCATATCTTCTCCTGCCATTCTCTTTTAGAGAATACTTGAAAATGAAAAAAGCAAGGTTTGATGTTGAAAGACTAAGTTCAAGAAGCAAATCTCTACTGCTAGCAGATCTCGGTGAATATCTCGAGTTTGGAGGCTTTCCGGAAATCGCCCAGGAAGAAGATAAAGAGAACAAAATAAGAATGATAAACGAGTATTTCAATATGGTCGTTTACCGTGACATTGTTGAAAGATATAAAATAAAAAACACAGGATTGATAAGGTGGCTGATCAAAGCATTAATCGCCTCCTTCTCAAATGAGTTCAGCGTGCACAAATGTTATCTCACCCTGAAGTCTCAGGGGATGAAGGTGAGCAAGAACACGCTCTACACATATTTCTCCATGCTCCAGGATGTCCTCTTTGTTTTTCCCATCCAGAAATTTGACCACTCGGCAAGAAAAAGAGCGCTGACCACAAACAAGGTGTATCTCTCCGATACAGCCTTTACCAGGATCGTAGAAGCCTCCAGGGACAACATGGGTAAAAAGATGGAAAACATTGCCTTCTTAGACATACTGAGAAGAAAACCATTGAGCGAAGTCTTTTACTGGAAGAATCAGAGAGGCGAAGAGGTGGATTTTGTTTTGCTAAAAGGCGGCAGAGTGGAAGAACTCATCCAAGTAT
>QMTG01000025.1 GCA_003649915.1 Thermoplasmata archaeon | reverse complement strand
TCACATATCCCATCAGTTTTGCATCCATTTGCATCACCTCCGTTTTTCTTTTTCGCATCGCCGCGCAACGGAGACGCGACGACGTAGCAGGGCATCCCCTCACAATATATAAAGGAAACCTCCAGAGGTGAGTGAAAGTGGGTATTAATCCCCAACGCTTTATGATTTTGAGCACTCGGCCAATAGCCTCCAACCCCCAAGGCTCAGAAGGGGGTAGGCGTAGGGTGTGCATCCAAAATTATGATATATAAAGAGTGGATTGATTGCCGATGGAAGACCTAATAGCGTTTGCACTCATAGTTACAATTAGTCTTCTAGCACCAGAGGTCATGCACAGGTTTAGGGTTTCCTATATACCTCTTTTAATAATTGCAGGATTTGTGATAGGGCCTAACGGTCTTCAAATAATTGCCAGATACCCGGGTATTGAGTTTCTAGCAGAGCTTGGTCTTCTTTTCATGGTATTTCTTGCAGGGCTTGAGGTATACCTTGCGAGGCTCAAGACTTGGAGACTGCCCGTCATATACACATTCATTTTCGGATATACGTGCTTTTTTGGAGGCGTAGCCGTAGGCTACATCGCAAACCTCGGGCTAAGCGCCTCTCTACTTCTGGGCATAATCTTCATGTCATCCTCTGTTGGCGAAATTATATCCATAGTGAACATGACGCCATCGCTCAAGGACAAATTTGGCGAGGTTGTAATACCTAGCGTTATCGTGCTTGATGCTTCAAGTTTGATAGTATTGCCCATCGTTTTGAAGATGGGTGGTGGAAAGGTAAACATGGCGAGATTTCTGACTCTATCGTTTTTATTCATAGCGCTTTCTATAATCATTCTCCCAAAAATTGGAAAGTTTTTCATGGAAAGGAGAAAAAGAGAGAGGGAAACTGAAACACGCTTTGTAATTGCGCTGTTAGCCATCATGGTGGCAATAGGTGAGATTATAGACCTGCCGGGCATTGTTGTGGCTTTCTTAACAGGAATACTTGTTGGAGAGGTTATCAGGAGCGAGAGGTGCCTTGTAAAGATAAGCGCAATAGGGCATGGTTTTCTCGTCCCGATATTTTTCATAGATGTGGGGCTTAAGATGAATCCAGGCCCTCTACTTCTCAGCCCCCAGGGCCTTATGCTTGTGCTCACAATAATCGCTGGGCTCACCACACTAAAAACGGTAAGTGGTCTTATATACGGAGCAATCACAGGGATTGATAGCAAGGAAGCGTTCGTCATAGGTGTGCTTATGTGGCCCCAGCTAAGTGCTACACTGGCTGCTGTATCCATAGGCTATGGTGCCGGGATAATAAATGACATGGTTTTTTCAGCAATAATTATTCTGTCAATGACCACAGCAACAATAACTCCTATTGCTGTTAGAATACTCTCTCGCAGGGAGAAAATAATCGATTATATTGAAGGGCACATCGTAGTGCTCGGTGCTGGGAGAACAGGCGGGTACATCGTGGATGTTTTGCTCAGCACAAATACAGATTTTGTTGTTGTTGAAAACGACTTGCGAAGGGTTGACAAACTAAGAAAAAGACTTGTAAATGTGATATACGGGGACGCACACGACGTTGTTGTGCTAAAAGAGGCACACGTTGATAAGGCAAAGTTGGTAGTCATTGCCCTGCCAGAATCGGCGGATGTTGTAGACGTTGCCAAGAAAGTTCGAAGTTTGAACCCGAGCGCTGTTATAGTTGCAAGGGTGCATTCTCATGCCGAGGAGGAAAAACTCAGTGGGCTGGTGAATCACACAATAATGCCCGAGAAAATTACTGGTCTAGAGATTGTATGGCGAACGTATGACCTGCTTGGACTGAAGAAATGGGAGCATGATTCTAAGTAGCAAACTTTTATATAGGCGATAGTTCATTATCTGAACTGCGGAAATCTTTCCTTGCCTGCACGGGGAGGGGGAGATTTCTGTCAAAAAGGAAAAGGAGTTGATTAGGTGAGAGGAAGTACTGGGAGATTTATCTCCACAGCACCTGTAGAAGAGGGAAAAGAGTACAGCGTAAAAATAGAGGACATAGGAAGAGAGGGTGACGGAATCGCAAGGATACAGAACTTTGTGATTTTCGTGCCCAACACAAAGGTCGGAGATGAGGTAAAAATAAGGATAACTAGGGTGCTGCGGAGAATGGCTTTTGCCGAGGTTGTTGGCGAGTAGATGATTAGAGGCGCTTTATGGATTAAAACACTATTTTCTAGACTAGCGCCTCCATCTACCTTTTTATTTTTTAATGTTTTATTTTTATGGACTGTTTTATTGCTTCTTCAAGCACGTCCAAGCCCTTGTTAGCTAAGTCCTCATTTATTATCAGAGGAGGAATGTACCTGATTGCAGACTTACCGCACGGCAGGAGTATTAGGCCCATTTTATACGCTCTCTTTATTATCTCGTTCCTCAGATCCACAGCATGCTCTTTTGTTTTTCTGTCCTTGACAAACTCTGTTGCTAACATTAGACCAAGGCCTCTCACATCGCCTATTGGCTCAAACTTCTCCTGCATTTCTAAAAGCCTTTTCTTCATGACATCGCCAACCTTTCTCGCATTCTCTATTAGCCCCTCCTCGTATATTGTCTCTATTGTTGCAAGTGCTGATGCACATGCCAAAAGATTGCCGCCGTATGTGTTGGAATGCGCTCCTTGCACTCCGAAATCTAAGTCTGCCCTAAACACAATTGCACCTATTGGTATTCCTGAGCCCATGGCCTTTGCTAAGGAAATAATATCGGGTATGACATCAAAATGCTCTATGGCGAACATCTTACCTGTTCTACCATAGCCTGCCTGCACCTCATCATCTATGAACAAAATTCCGTGCTTCTCGGCTATTTTTTTCACCTCTTTAACAAACTCAGCAGGTGGCACTATATACCCGCCCTCGCCCTGCACAGGCTCTATAAATATTGCTGCAACCTCATCTGGGGGTATTAGAGATTCAAAATAAACCTCATCTATTATTTTTGCGCACCAGATATCACACTCTGGATATTTTAACTTATATGGGCAGCGATAACAATAGGCGTAGGGCACATGGTAAACACCGGGCATCATTGGAAAGAATCTATCGCGGTGCACCACCTTGCTTGCTGTAAGGGATAATGCACCCATTGTTCTGCCATGGAACGCGCCAACAAAAGCCAAGAACCTCTTTCTCATTGTTGACCATCTTGCAAGTTTAATTGCAGCCTCGTTGGACTCAGCGCCGCTGTTTGTGTAAAACACTTTTTTCTCGAAGTTGCCAGGTGTGATCTCGGTTAGCCTCTTTGCTAGCCTTACTTGTATCTCATAGTAAAAATCAGTACCTGCAAAGTGCATTAACTTCTCAACCTGCTCCTTAATTGCGTTTACAATTCTAGGATGCGTATGACCCGTATTAATAACACCAATCCCGCTCGTGAAATCTATGTAAACGTTATCGTCAACATCCCATACTATCGCCCCGTGAGCTTTCTTGGCAACAATCGGGCTACACTTCGTGCTTGTGGCCAAGTACTTTTCATCCTCCCTTATTATTTCCCTAGCTTTTGGCCCTGGTGGCTCAACAACAATCCTCGGCACTTCCATACAACCTCCTCCTTTTATGGCGGAGGGTGTATGATGATTTCCCGATAAAAACGTTGCGGTTTTTGGCTTATTCTGCGGGATTTGCTGTGATATAGCAACCATTTAAATACACTGAATGATTTCATACGCATTGGTGTATGCTATGGTATACGGTGGGTATAGTTATCTGGACCCCGAATACATTCCTGATGAGAGGAGAGACTTTATTGCCCTACACTGGCTCAGATGCACAAAGGACGTCGAAAAATGTGCGGAAGGTGTTGCTGCGGAATCGTCTGTGGGCACATGGACCGATATTAAGACAATAAATGAGAAAGTGCTGAAATTGTACAGGGCAAGGGTTTTTAGGATTAAAAAGGTCAGTTGCAACTCAGCCTACATATGGATTGCCTACCCTATGGAGCACTTTGATGCCAAAAACATTGTGCAAATATTGGCATCCATAAAGGGAAATATATTTGGTATGGGGGAATTGCTCGAATTGAAAATGCTGGACGTTTATCTTCCAAAGGATTTTATATCAGAGTTTAAAGGTCCAAAGTTCGGCGTTCAGGGCATAAGGGCAATGGTCGGGAGCGAGAAGCGCCCTCATATAGGTACGATTGTTAAGCCCAAGGTTGGTTTGTCGGCGGATGAATGGGCGCAAGTGGCAATGGATGCCTATACGGGTGGTGTGGATTTTGTGAAGGACGATGAAAACCTTGTAGATCAGGATTTTTGCAAATGGACTGATAGGGTTGACAAAATGATGGACGTTATCAGCAAGGTTGAGGATATATGCGGAAGGCGTGTGTTGTATGCTCCAAACATATCCGATACATATACACGCATGATTGAAAGACTTGATTATTTGGAAAAGATAGGACATAATATGGCAATGCTTGATATGTACGTTGTGGGCCATGGTGCAGCGCCAGAGGTTATTGAATACGCTCATGAACGGGGCATAGCCATCCACGCCCATAGGGCGGGATATGCTGCAGAGGCGCGTGGCAAATTTGGCTGTGATTTTCAAGTTTACGCCAAACTGTGGAGGTTATACGGGGTTGACCAGTTGCACGTGGGCACAGGCGTGGGAAAAATGGAGGGAAATCCCGCACTTATAAGGAGATATGCCGAGATTGTGAGAGAAAAATCTGTTGAGGAAAAAATGCACATGCTCTCCCTAGCACAAAACTGGGATGGGCTAAAAAATGTCATGCCCGTGGCGTCTGGTGGGCTAAACCCTGGTCTTGTGCCTTCAGTAATGGCAATATTTGGCAGGGATGTTGTTATACAGGCTGGTGGAGGAATTCATGGGCATCCTGATGGAACAAAAGCAGGTGCTAAGGCGATGAGAGATGCTGTAGAAGCCGTAATAAATGGAGAAGGTTTTACTGAGACAATGAGTAGGAGCAACGAACTCAGGAAAGCGATTGAAAAGTGGGGATACTTGAAGCCTCATGAAGTCGTGGCGCAGATGGAGTTTATTGAGAAAAACGCTGAGATTATTGCAGGAATTATTTTGAGCAAGGGATATGACGCATTTACAGCGATTTTTGGCTAGCGCACTAGATCACCCAATAGTGAAATATGCTCCTTTATTTTCTCCTTAAGCCCAGGGTTGTATATGGCAGCTGCCGGATGGTAAGTGACGAGCACTGCTTGTAGCGTGTGCCCAAGAGCCACCTGCACCTTGCAACTAAAAACCTTCCCAGCAATATATCTCATAGCCCTTGGCCTTGTCCCGCAATACCTTGGAAGTAGGAACGACGATGCTACAGCACCGAGGGCACATATAACTTTTGGCTTTATTATCTCAATCTGGCGTACCAAGTACGGAGAGCATGTGCGTATTTCAATCTCGTTTGGCGTTCTATTGCCAGGGGGTCTGCACTTAACAACATTCGTTATATAGACCTCTTTTCTTTCAATTCCTGCACTATTTAATGCCTCTGTTAAGAACTTTCCAGCCGCACCTACAAACGGCCTTCCACTATTGTCCTCTTGCCTTCCAGGCGCCTCACCAACAAGCATGATTTCAGCGTCTTTTGGCCCCTCACCAAAAACGACATTTGTCCGTGTTTTGTGTAACGCGCATCTTTTACAATTAAGCACCTCATCTCTTAGCATCTCAAACTCAGTGCTTGAACGCCCTCCAGCCCGTGAAGACCATGGCCATTCCAAACTCGTCTGCCGCATCTATAACCTCCCTGTCCCTTATACTACCCCCGGGCTGAATTATTGCAGATATTCCTGCCCTTGCAGCAGTGTCTATTCCATCCCTAAACGGGAAAAATGCGTCAGAGGCCATCACTGCATCCCTTGCCCTATCGCCTGCCTTTTCCGATGCAATCCACACAGCATCAACCCTGCTCATCTGTCCCGCACCTATTCCCACCGTTACCCCGTTCTTTGCAAAAACAATGGCGTTGGATTTTACATGCTTCACAACCTTCCACGCAAACATCAAATCTTTCAACTCACCTTCCGTGGGCGATCTTTTAGTAACTACCCTAAGTTCGTCAGCAAGCAGTCTTCTGTGGTTGGGTGTTTGTGCAAGAAAGCCTCCCCTTACATTTCTTATATCAAAACCGTGTATTTTGTCGCCCTTGTACTCCAGAACCCTCAAATTTTTCCTCCTTCTAAGCACCTTTAGCGCCTCATCGCTGTATGAGGGGGCGACAACCACTTCTAGAAATACTTCAACAAGCCTCTCCGCCAGTTCGTCATCAACCTCCCTGTTCACTGCTACAATTCCGCCAAATGCGGACTTCGGATCACAATTGTATGCAAGGTCGTAGGCTCTTAAAATATCCTCCGCCACAGCAACACCACATGGGTTTGTGTGCTTGACCACGCACGCTGCGGGCTCCTCAAACTCACTTATCAGGGCGAGGGCATCATCAGCGTCCAATATATTGTTGAACGATAATTGCTTGCCCTGATGCTGCTTGTAGGGCCATGATGTCATGCCATTTATTGCTTGAGCGTAAAGTGCCGCTGACTGGTGCGGGTTTTCCCCGTACCTCAATTCTTCGACCTTATCGCCCATTATAAGGATATGAGATGGAAAGTTTTCACCGAGCATATGAGAAAAGTACCGGTAAATCAGAGCATCATAGCGGCATGTGTGCCAAAAAGCCTCTGCTGCCAGCTTTCTCCTGTATTCAATGTCTAGCGCACCCTTTTTTATTCTTTCAATAACCTCTCCATACCTTTCCTTGTTTGTGATTACAAGCACTCTTCTGTAGTTTTTTGCTGCAGCCCTGATAAGCGATACACCACCAATATCAATGTTCTCCAGCGCCACCTCCTCACCTTTTTCGCACTCCCTTTCAAAAGGATATAAGTTCACAACAACCATGTCAATCTTCGGTATTCCATGGGCATGCATCTCATCCACATGCTCATTGGTGCTCGCCAATATTCCACCGAATATTTTGGGATGGAGCGTTTTTACTCTTCCCCCCATGATCTCGGGAAAACCTGTTATTTCCGATATTTCTTTGGTCTCAATTCCGTTGTTTTGCAAAAAACGTGCCGTACCTCCTGTTGCCAATATTTCTACGCCAAGGGATTCCAACTCTCTGGCAAACCCTACAATTCCCTCCTTATCCGCTACTGAAATTAGTGCGCGCTCAATACTCATTGCTATTACCCCACCTGTATAGGCGATGCCTTAATAATTCTTTCTTCGGGCACGTATATGTGTTATCTCCAACGCCCATGCCAACAACACGCCCCCTAAATCAAATTTAGCGCCTCCTCAATTCTGTGCATCTCAATGCCCGTGGTTCGTGAGCCAACGATAGCGCCCCTGCTGTTTGCTATAGCACAAGCGCCCACAAGAGATGAGCCGTAGTTAACCGTTCCTATGTACACTTTCAGGTTGAACAAATCCTCAAGCGTTTTTTTCTCATCCTCACGTACATGAGGATGGCATAGAATTCCGCGATTTGTGATTATTGCCGCAGAGCCTACATTTTTCAGCCCTGCAATCGTCCCCTTTTGCACGTCAAGCCCGAGTTCTTTTTCAATCATTTTAATAGTATCGTTCCCTATTTCAGGGTTAATGTACACAGCCCTGTCATTCATGAGTATGTTATTGCCCGCTGTGTTATGTCTGTCTTCCAGCACTATAACGTTTATGTCTCCGAAAGATTTAATTTCATCATCTTCAATAAAATTGGTCACAATGGCCGATGTGGAGTTTATTGCACACAACGTGCCGTTTATCACTGTGCCTGCTATTGTGGTCTCAATGATTTCGGTGCTGAGAGATTTTGATATTATCTCTATCTCGCTTTCATGCAAAATCGGGGGAACTACACAAAATTTATCAGAAGCGCAACAATAAACGCCCACATAGCCGCTTCCGCGAATTTCCAAGGTTTTCAGCACATGGCTCCCCCGTGTGTATCATTCTTTATTCGGCATGAGAAACCTCAACAAGCCCGTCTGGAAACTTTATCACGCGCACCTTGATCTTCCTAGGGGGCTTTTGTATGCCCCTTTCCCATATTATCTCGTTCAACCTAGGGTCTATCCAAACCTTATCCTCGTCCGCCTTCATATGCCTCATTATGAACCTTTTAATCTGGTATATGGCGTTCTGCGCTCTCTTAGTTCTTGGCACACCCTTTTCCATGCCCAATGGTATGGTATAGACCCTAACAACCTCTTCCTCAGCCATCTACGACCACCTCTTTTACTTTTTCAGCCTGCCCCTCCGCCAGTAATGCCTTTTCGGATGCCTGAGAAACTTTCTGGCGGTTCTCATAATAACCCAAGCAGGCACGCGCCTGTTCCTTTTAACCTCCTTCAGCAGTCTTAGTTTTCTTGCAAGATGCTTATTTCTTGCCATATTTACTTCCTCCTAATCCTTATCTCCCTTTTTTCAGATGCTATCTTATCCAGTAGGAGTTTTAAAGTGTTGTCATCAATCACCCTTTTCAGCCTGCCCGTCTGCACAAGCATTAATATCTGCTGCTCAACGAGTGCTGCAACCTCTGGTCTCACAAGCCTTATTCTTGCCAGCCTTTCTCGAGCCTCAGGCGTCATAACCTTCCTCATTATATCCCTTATCTGCTCCTCAACAATTCTTTCCTGCTCTTCCTGTATCTTTTTCTGCTCAATCATTGCTTTTAGTTGCATCAATTTTCGCTTTCTTATTTCCTCAAGTTCCTTATCGCTCACCATACGCTACCCTCAGTATTTTTGAATTTCAGGCACATTCTTTACCAACTCTTTCTTAATTTCATGTGCCAGATTGTCCAAAAAAGACCTGCCTTTGGGTGTAACTTCCCTACCAACAACAACCTCTTTATTGTTCTTATTCATCTCTTTTTTCATCCTCACAAGCCCTGCAGCCTCTAACTGCTGTAAAGCCTTCCTCACAATGGAGCCGCTGCCCTTTTTTGCATGGTATTTTTTGGAACCCCTATCCCTTTTACCGCCAAACTCTGCCCTCAACCTCTCTATACCTATTGGACCTTTGAGGTAGACCTTGCGCAGGATTGCAGCAACCCTTGTGTACCACCAATTCTCCTGCGTAGGAGCGAATTGCTTATGCACGCCCGTCTTAACGTACACCGCCCAGTCTGGGGGCTTGATTTCCTTCATTTTTTTCAGTTCCTCGCTCAAGCGCTTAATCAGCAAATCCGCAGGAACATCGTAAACTGTTGTCATATCTCATCCCCTTTCTGGGATTTTTAGACCGCCCACCCTCATGGAAGGAAGTAGTATATAGTATTATCGTTTCTTTTTTATTGTTACGTACACGTCTATCGACTCGCCATATGAGATGCCTCTATCGTACTTCCTCTCCAGAATTCTGAGTGTGCCTAGGGGAGAGAAAAGATCTTTTGCCTCCTTTACTGAAAAGAAGTGCGCTATTCTTCCATCATTCATGACACAAGAGCCCTCTTCAACCTCCCTCTCCGCACAATACCTGCTATCCTTTCTCGATATTAGAGCCAGATAAACTTTTGCCCCTTCCCTGCACACCCTAGCGATCTCGCCAACGGCCATTCTTATCTCAGCCATCGTGCAAAAGTTTAACGCACCCACAGATATTAATGCATCAAATGCATCATCAAGATACGGTAGGTCATGGAGAGAGCCATGAACAGGTATGATACGCACACCTCTCTTGCGCGCTTTCTGCAAACATATTTTGAGAGCAACCCTAGATATATCGTGCACAATAACGCAATGGCCAAGGGAGGATAGGTATATGGCGTTTCTTCCAGAGCCGCCACCTAGGTCAAGAATAATTGAAGAGGGGGACAACCCCTTCGCAAACTCGATTATAGGCTTTATAGGCTCATCTGGATAAGGATCGCCACGAGCATATATCGCGTCCCATACTCTCATTCTTTCCTCTAGTGATGGAATTTTCATTTATCGTACCCTTATCAGATCGTATTCTTTGGTTCCCAGCCCTAGTTTTTCAGCATAGTCCAGTATGGGGTCAGGATTTATTCCGTTTACCTTCTCAAAAACCCTGCCGCAGTTCTTGTATATCAAATCTAGGGATGCAGAATCAATTGCCACAGGGTCATCGCTTACGAGGTAGCCCAAGTCTTTGCATATTATCGGTCCTCCATCAGGGTCGCAATCACAATGCGCTGATATATTTATGAGAACATTCACAAAAACGCTTCTCCGCCCCTTCATGACTGCAGTAGCAGACATGGCAAGCCCCTTCAAAAAGTTCTCCCTCAGGTATTTGAGAGCACCTTCAGGGCACGCCTCAACGCATAAGCCGCATCCGAAGCATTTGCGGGGGGAATACGACCACGCCCTATCAACACGTATTGCCCCGAAAGGGCATGCTTTTTCGCACTCGCCGCATAGAACACACTTTATACCGTAATATACAGGTTTTGCCCACTCATGTATCTTTTTTTTGCTTTCTTTTGTCACACCGCCCATGCCGAGATTTTTTATTGCGCCGCCAAAGCCCGCCTGAATATGACCCTTGACATGGGAAATTGTCATGAAAAAGTCAAGGGGCTGCAGTATTTTTGCGACCTCGAACCTGTACCCTTGCACCTCAACACTGTACCCTTCATCCTCAATATAGACATCGCATATATCGGCGAAGCCGTGCATTCTAGCCACGTCAAGGTATCCTTCCTCTGCTGCCCTAGGGCTTCTATAGGCGACTGTTGTGTCCCAGAGCACTGGTCTGATTCCCATCCCTCGTACATACCTTACTACTTCACGCACAAATGATGGGGATACAAAGTTCTTGTTTCCTGGCTCGCCCATGTGCAATTTTATAGGCAGCACATCTTTTGCCAGCCCCTTTATATCAAAATTCTTAAGGGCATCGATAACTTCATTGGCAGATGAGCACATATAAACTCTTGCCATGCGGGAAAATATTACATTGCACGATAAAAAACTAATTGTTATCTTATTGCACAGATTTAAGTCTTCAATACCCAATTATTTCGGCTTTATAGCAAACATGCATATATTGGAATATTTACGGAATATCTGCACAACAACTTTATAAATACTGCACGCCTCTTTATGCTCAGATAAAGAAAAGGAGGTGATGCGGCTTGAAAAAAATCGTTAGCGGGCTAATCGCTTTGGCTATGGTGGCTACAGTGCTTTCATTTCCCGCCTTCGGCCAAGCAGGAGGTAATGGAGGATATCTTGAGATCACACAGGGTAGCGGTACAACAACAATGTTCGGTGGTGGAGAGTATGTTTACGTGAAATTTGGAGATAGAGCCATGTTTGGTGTGGTTTACGGTGTCGAGGGACATGAAAACAGTATAGTGATTTTTGCCAAGGGTACAAGGTATCTGTGCAGGGTGAATGTGTATGATGATAAAGGAAATACTATTTCCATAAACAGGACTGTGAAAATGTGGACAGTGTTCGGCCAAAGACTTGAGGACATTGTGGAGTACGAAGATAGTAATGGTAACGGTGTTTGCGACCACATAGGCTGGGTTGGTGGAGGTCTGTACCTGACCGCTGAGAAAGT
>QMTG01000024.1 GCA_003649915.1 Thermoplasmata archaeon | reverse complement strand
TGTAATTCATTATTATACGCCAAAATAATCTTCACGCCGATGGTGAGATTTGTCATTAATTCGCAATATCACCTTTTTTTTACCTATAGCACTGTTTTCCACCACGTCCAATTCTCCCTGCTGGTAGCCACCTAATTAATACCAATAAACGCCGAGGGGGAGATTTGTCCTTAATTGGAAAACTCACCTTATTATTACCTATAGCACGGTTTTCCAACGCGTTCAAATCTCCCTGCTGATAGCCACCTTATTATCACCAATAAACGCCGAGGGGGAGATTTGAACTCCCGTGGTGCGGTGGCACCAGTGGATCTCGAGTCCACCGCCTTGGCCGGGCTAGGCTACCTCGGCATCATGTATTTTCTTATTAGGGTTATCTGTGTTGGAATTAGTGGAAGTTCCCAATTAATTCTCCTCTTCACAGATATTACACTCACCACTAAGGTCTCATTACCTATATTCTTTATCCTTGGCTTCATACCATCCTCAGCCAATATTTTCATGATTTTATCTGCAGTGTTTTCCTTATTCTCATCAAACCATTGAACCATTTTTTTTGCCTTCAGTGAAAGACGTGCCTTTCCTCTTCTCACCGTTATCAGACCAGCATTTGCGAATTTGTTTGCATAGTACGAAGATTTTCCCTCTTTTTTGAGCATTCTCTCCAATATTTCTCTGTTTTTCTCAGTAGAAATTACTGCAAGACACTTCTTATACTGCTCGGGGATCCATAGTGGAAATACCGATTTCTTTCCCATGATATTTGACTTTGAAAACATGCTGTCCATTACGGATAAATGCCATCTGACATTAACAACACTCATGTCAATTATACGAGCAATTTCCCTCATATGTATTCCGGGGTTTTGACAAACAACAGTAAATATTTCTCTTCTCGTTTTATTGAGTAAAACAACCTCCACATGCCTGTCCATGACTATTCTCGCCCTAGGCCTGTAATCGCCCAATTTTTTTCCAAGGCTCACACCCATCTTCTTGTCCACGAAAATTTATCTACATCTAGCATATATACTTTAGCGTGCCCAAGGTTTATGGTATAAAAAAGAAAACACTTAAACTCATACTTGAGGCTGCCAAATCAACGCATCCGCAGGAATTTATGGCAATCCTTAGAGCAAAAAAGGGAGTGATTAATGAAATACTCATGCTCCCGGGAACAGTATTTGGTAATAGGCACTCCATCGTGCAACTTCATATGTTACCTATAGATTTTAGTGTTGTCGGCACAGTGCACAGTCATCCATCGCCCTCAGGCAATGCCTCAGATAGTGACTTACTAACTTTTTCAAAGTTTGGATGTGTGCATATAATCGTATACTATCCTTATTGCGAGAACTGTTGGCAGGCGTATGACCATACGGGAAGAAAAATAGACCTTGAAATCGTAGATTAGCCCTTTTTCTTTATATAGTTTAACAACCCCCCCGCCATCAGGATATCCCTTTCCAAACCAGATAATGGTTTTCCCTTCAAAACCTTGTCTTTGTTCACAATCCTGATCTCACCGGTCTTTTCATCAACTTCGACCTCATCCCCTTCCTCAATTTCATCCGCCTCAGCACACTCCATTATTGGAAGCCCTATATTTATCGCGTTTCTATAAAATATTCTCGCAAAACTCTTTGCTATCACTATTGCAACACCAGCATGCTTTATAGCCAATGCAGCGTGCTCTCTGCTGGAGCCACAGCCAAAATTCTCTCCTGCAACTATTATATCACCCTCCGAGACCATATCTGCAAAATTTTCCCTGCCATCAACACCTTCCATCACATGCCTTGCCATTTCCTTGGGGTCTATCAGTGGCAGGTATTTGCCAGGATAAATCTGATCAGTGTCCACATCATCACCGAACTTCCACACTTTTCCCCGATACATAGCCCACGTATATAAAATACATCTATTAAAACCTTCCATGTTAATGGGGTAATTGTTAAATATCACGCTAAACATTAAATATGCCCGATAGCCCCGTGGTGTAGAGGACAATCATCTCGGACTTTGGATCCGAGGACGGGGGTTCGAATCCTCCCGGGGCTATCTATATTTCTCATCTGCGTAATAGTTTGGCATTGTTCATATCTTTTTCACATTAGAAAACCTTTCGCACTGTAATCTGTACCACACATACATTAGACCTTACACAAAAATTATTATATATCCTACCATAGTGGTGCGAAAATATATTGATAGTTGGAGGGAAAGAATATGCAGTTAGCGCATCTATCGCTGATGATGAGCGTACTCTCCATAATTACAGCCATCTTGTTAGTGATATGGATTTTAAAAAGACCACGTGGTAGCCATGATGTGTCCGAACTCTCACGCAAGATATACGAGGGCGCCATGGCATTTTTGAATAAGGAATATACAGCCATCTCTGTATTTGTTGTCGTGGTCGCCTCTATCCTAGCTTTTCTTGCTATTACTGGCTATATGTCTATGGCTACGCCCTTTAGTTTTCTGTTTGGTGCTTTTCTCTCAGCCCTTGCTGGAAATGTAGGTATGAGAGTGGCGACGACATCCAACTGCAGAACCGTATGGGCGGTGAAGAAGGACATACACAGTGGGCTAAGGGTTGCCTTTTCCAGCGGGGCAGTTATGGGTCTAACAGTTGTCGGTCTAGGCCTTTTTGGTCTATCCCTCCTATATTTAATATTCGGCGATCCAAGTCTATTGTTCGGCTTTGGTTTTGGTGCATCATCCATAGCGCTTTTTGCGAGGGTTGGTGGGGGAATATACACAAAATCTGCAGATATGGGAGCAGACCTTGTTGGAAAAATTGAGGCAGGAATACCTGAGGACGACCCAAGAAACCCGGCAGTGATAGCAGACAATGTCGGAGATAATGTGGGCGATGTTGCTGGGATGGGCTCAGACCTCTTTGAGTCCTATGTTGATTCTATAATTTCCGCCATGGCTCTTGGCGTATTATTCTCAGCGACCATGGGCGGGCTGGGAATAGAAAGTGTTTATGTGCAACTCCCGCTTATACTTGCAGGGATGGGAATAATATCATCAATTATCGGCATACTTGCTGTTATATTCATAAAATCGCACGACCCTGCTACTGGCATGGACAGAGGAATATACATCTCAGCCATGAGCATGCTAATACTATCCTACATAGTAATATACATGTTTGGTGTTGAGGAGGGAATATTTTATTCCTTGGCCTCAGGTCTAATAGCCGGTGTGGTAATAGGCCTATCTACAGAATATTTCACATCATACGAGTACTCACCAACGCGAAAAATTGCAAGAAGCGCAGTCACATCTCCAGCAGTGGTTATAATATCTGGGTTATCAACAGGAATGTTTAGCACTTTAATACCAATACTGGCAGTTGCGCTCTCCATAATATGCGCGTATGCTTCTGCTCACCTGTACGGGATAGCAATCGCCGCCGTAGGAATGCTGTCTACACTTGGCATGAGTTTAGCCTCAGATACCTATGGACCCGTCGCAGACAATGCTGCTGGGATAGCAGAGATGGCAGGGCTTGGAAGAGTTGTTAGGGAAAGGGCAGAGATGCTTGACGCTGTTGGAAATACCACCGCTGCTATTGGTAAAGGACTGGCTATAGGCTCGGCTGCACTTACCGCCCTTGCCCTCTTTGTGACATACTCCAGCATGGTTCACATAAAACTCAGCCTTGCAGAGCCTGAAACTGTTGCAGGTCTTTTAATAGGTGCATCCATGCCATTCATATTCTCATCACTAACTATGGCAGCTGTTGGTCGCGCAGCCATGAAAATGGTGGAAGAGGTCAGGAGACAGTTCAGGGAAATACCTGGTCTTCTCGAGGGAAAAGCAGAACCAGATACGAAAAAATGTGTGGAGATCAGCACAGTTGCCGGGATTAAAGAGATGATTGTACCCGGGGCGCTTGCGGTAATCGTGCCCATAGTTGTTGGGCTTTTCAGCACAAAGATACTGGGTGGGCTTCTAGCAGGTGCTACAGTATCAGGCTTCTTGCTTGCAGTGCTGATGGCGAATGCTGGTGGTGCATGGGACAATGCAAAGAAATATATAGAGAGAGGGCATTTTGGAGGTAAAGGGAGCACATCGCACAAGTCTGCGGTGGTCGGCGATACTGTGGGTGACCCGCTCAAAGATACATCAGGGCCATCGTTGAATATACTGATAAAGTTGATGTCCATAGTTGCCATAGTTTTCCTACCAATTTTTCTGTAGGAGGAAAGAAAAATGTACGCCATAACGGAAAAGGTCAGCACAATACGCATACCGCCCGAGAGGCTAATGGACGATTACGAAAGCATAGTTGAAACCCTAGCGAGAGAGCAGTTTGAGGGTAAGGTTGATAATGAGGATAATATTATAGTACTCGTTCTGGATGTGGAGCCTGTTGGAGAGGGCAGAATAGTTCATGGCGATGGTGCTGTTTATCAGGATGTCAAATACCGTGCGCTGGTTTTTAAGCCGCAGTATCAGGAAGTCGTTACGGGCACTGTGTGCGATGTTGTGAAATTTGGCGCTTTTGTGAGGATTGGGCCAATTGATGGTCTCCTCCACATAAGCCAGATAATGGATGACCACATAGATGTAGACCTGACAAACCAGAGGCTCATAGGGAAAGAAACCAAAAGAGATCTAAGAATTGGAGATAAGGTCAGGGTTAGAGTTGTTACCGCAAAAATAAACGAGAGAAGCCCCAGGGAGAGCAAGATTGGTCTTACCATGAGACAACCAGCACTTGGAAAATTTGAATGGATTGAGGAGGAGAGAAAGGAAGAGGAAGAAGAAAAGAAAGGAGGGAAGGGCAAATGAAAGACCTGCGTGCGTGCAGGAAGTGTCACTATATAACCGAGAGTGATACCTGTCCCATATGCGGTGGGGACACCTCTAAGGATTGGCATGGCTGCATAATAATAGTGGATCATAAGAAATCAGCACTGGCGAAAAAAATGAATGTTAGCGTGAATGGCAGGTTTGCCCTGAGAGTGAGATGAAAATGGCTCTCTATATACTTCCCCACCACCTTCGCACACACCTAGCACAGCCAATAGGTCCTGTGGTAAGGGATGTGCATGAAGGGATAAAAAAGGGACTTATTGGTCGTGAGAGGGTCGTTAGCGTTGGAGATGTTTGCACTGTTGGGCTTATTAAGGAGGGTTTTGTTCCAGATTTGGCGATAATAGACCATAAAGTGCAAAGGGAAAAGTTTGAGACCTTAGACAAACTGGAAGAAAAGTTCGATTTTGTGCTTACAGTTAACAACCCGTCTGGTATGCTTACAGAAGATTTTATAGGAGCAATAAAAAGCGCGTTAAAAAACATAGACCACTGTAAAACTCTGATTGTTGTAGATGGTGAAGAGGACCTAGGAGCGCTTATCGTAATCTACTATGCCCCTGAAGGCACAACAGTAATATATGGGTTGCCCGATAAAGGGCTCGCAATCGTTGCTGTAAATGATAACAGCAGAAATGAGGCAAAGAAAGCGCTGGAAATGATGGAGGTAGACACGGATGGAAATTGAGGTGGTTAGCGAGAGAAATAACCCATTGCTGAGGAGAGTTGAGTTGAGAATAAGGGTGGAACATAAAGGAAAAAAAACGCCAACAAGGGATGAGGTCAGGGAGGCTATTGCTAAGATAAAAAAAGTGCAAAAAGACAGGGTGATTGTAGATTATCTGCATTCAGAGTTTGGCTGGGGAGTGAGCAGAGGATACGTTAAGATTTACGATACCAAAAAAGATGCTCTGGAGATTGAAGAGGAACATATACTTATAAGAAACGGACTTATTGAGAAAAAGGAGGGCTAATACAGATGAGCAGGTGGAAATATTATGAAATTAAGGACGGAAAACTTGTGAGAAAGAAAAGGACATGCCCGAAGTGTGGTGAGGGTGTTTTCATGGCCGAGCATGGCGATAGAGTCTCATGCGGCAAGTGTGGATATACTGAGTTTAGGAGTGCTAAAGAGGGAAAGGGATAATACAATAACTTTCTTTTACAATTGAGGCAGTATTGGATAAGAATCGTTTTGAATAGACTGCGCCTAAGGGGCCCGTGATGTAGTTTGGATATCATAGAGGCCTCCGGAGCCTCATACCCGGGTTCGAATCCCGGCGGGCCCGTACGCTAGTGCCTTCAGATTAAGCAACAACTGTATGCTACTATCACGTTTATTCAGTCATCTACAAATCCACGGAGTCTTTCTGTCCCATAATACCAGCACAACATAAAAATATGCGATGTTTAATCATCGGCGCATGAAATTACTGGGAGAATACCAAATAATAAAGGATTGCAGAATAGGAAAAAATACAGTGATACGAAATTTCGTAAACCTGTACGGGTGCGAAATAGGAGATAACTGCAAGATAGCATCGTACGTGGAGATACAAAGGGGGGTTAAAATAGGAAACGGATGCAAAATTGAAGCATTCGCTTACCTGCCAACGGGTGTGATCATAGAGGACAATGTATTCATAGGACCTGGTGTTGTTTTCACAAACGACAAGTTTCCACGAGCATACGTTGATGATTTCAAACTCGTGCAAACCACTGTGAAAAAAGGCGCATCAATCGGTGCAAACGCCACAATAGTGTGCGGTGTAACAATAGGAGAGAATGCTGTGGTCGGTGCGGGTGCAGTTGTCACGAAGGATGTACCACCAAATACTGTGGTTGTGGGTAATCCAGCGAAAGTTATTAGAGAATTAAAAGAAAACGAGCCTAAATTGCCTTGAGCATCAGAAATTTGGAAAAACAGCCGACAGGAGACAATAAAGAACAGCCGTACTATTTAGCATACCTGCACATTATAAACCTACACATGAATATATTAATAAATATTTCACGTACACTCTGTGTTGTCGTATAATTATGCGATGATTATCTTCACATGTTACTATTAATAGAGTTGAGTGGCATACAGGTGCCAAAGGGTGAGCGAAGAGATTAAAGAGGTTGTGAAGATAACAAGACTTCATAACTTATCTATAACATCCTCTAATTTCACAAGTTCGAGCTCTCCCTTTTTCTCAAGCAGCACCAAATCTAGTTTCTTCTCAACACCTCCTTGCATGAATTGCTCACTTACTGTGATTATTCTGGATGAAGTATTTAAGGATGTACACACTTTTCGTGTAGCGAAGCGAGCATAGTATCCCTCCTTTTCCGTGCACGCTTTTGCGAATATCAGTGATAAGATTGCAAAGCAAAAGGTGCTGGGCTGGTTTCTTTCCGTGCACGCTTTCTTTGCCAGCCCAAAGAAAGGGTGCAATGGGCTCAGTTGGATCGACAAATTTTTGATTGGTGATTATTGGCCAAAAATTTGGAGAGAGGCAGAGCCCACGAAAATAGGTAATAAAAGGGCAAAGTGGGCTCAGCCGGATTCGAACCGGCGACCTCCGCCTCGTCAAGGCGACGTCATAACCCCTAGACCATGAGCCCGCGTGTTTTGCATCCTGATTAATTGTGAGATGGTTATATAACACTTACGCTGGAACATATGAGGGGACGAGCCAGCAGCCCAGTTTCGTGATGAGGAGTATTCAGAACTACTTAATAATCTAAGGGTTGCTGGGATTTGGTGGGATCCAAGCATAGTTGAACTTGTAGTTATGATTGAAAAAGGTGCGTGTAATACGTATGTCATACAGCATGCTACTAATATAAAAAGTTGTACTAAATACATGTTTAATACAACTCTAAATATATCTTTACTCTTCATTTTCACTAAAATTGATATGAAAAACAATCGTAAAACATTATATATCTGAGGTGATGAAAATATGAGGATAGCGAAGACAGTATCGCTTGAGGAGGCAACATGGCATATGATTGTGGGGGTTAGCAGAACATGATGGTGGAAATTAATCCAAAATAATACGTGAGGCAGTTTGGGGTTATCTTAGGGATGAGAAAAATAGAGTATCATGAAAATGAAATTAAAAAAATTGAAAGAGAGGTTGTAGCTAATCAGGCAATAGAAGGCAGCACTCAAGGAAAAGCAAAAGGAAATAACAGAATGGAAAACAAGAGATTAATGAGTTATATAGAAGAAGGTCTAGTGCAATTTGAATGGGAGAAGATTTATAAACGAACTAGAGAAGGTATCAAATATTAGGAATATGAGGATGAAGGGCAATGTTGGGTAGCAATTTACGCTAGAGTTAACACAAAAATACAGAAAAATCGATAATCAAATAAATAAACAGGGTACTCAACATCATGAATTATGATGTTTACAGAGGTATACAAGAATATTTGACGGATACCTGTCATTTGGGTACTTGTCTGCATGTACAGCCTGTTAAGGGCGCTATCGGCAGCGCGAGAAAAAGTAGATGATAAATTTTACAGCACCATGCAGGGAGTGCTCAAAAAGGCAAAAAAACCGTTCTTTCTCTGGGTTCACCTTATGGATTTACATGAGCCTTACTTGCCGCGGAACTTTTTTTCTCACAAATGTTCTTGAGCGAGTGTATTTTTGGTCAATGAACATCCCAATGATCACGCGAAAAAAAGAGAGTAAGAGGTTTTCTGCGGTTATGCATGGGCTCAATAGTGCCCTAGAAACATGTGTGAAAGCCTTTGGATATCAACCTCTCGGATATGAAGACATCAATCATGCCTGCATGATGTTGAAGGAGTGGTATTTGGAAATTGCCAAAATCGTGGATAAAAAAATTGGTATGCTAATGAAACTTGTGGAAGACGCAGGAGTTGATTGTGTGAAAATAGTAACCGCAGACCATGGGCAGGAATTCCTAGAGCACGGATTTCTCGGACACTGCATGCACCTGTACAACGAACTAATAAAAGTGCCGTTGGCAATATTAGATGAAAACGGTCATGGGGTTGTAAGCAAACCTGTAACCACCAGAGATTTGCCAAAGACGCTCATGGACATGCTGAATTTGTCTGATAAGGATGCGCATGGGCTGTCAGGAAGGAGTATATTTGAATATATGAATGCCGACAAAGATAGGATTGTGGCAAGCGAGACTTCTGAGAGTTCCGCCACTGATAAAATCGTAGTAATTGAGAAGAAAAGACTTCTATGGGAAAAAAGGAAAATTTCCATAGTAAAGGGCACATGGAAGTATATATACGATTATAGTAATAATTATGAGGAACTGTATAATTTAAGTGCAGACCCAAGTGAAAAAAATAATATCGTAGATGAGCATAAGGATATTTTGAAAACCATGAGGGAAATATGTGAGTATTATGATAATAGAGTGCGAAAAAGTGCGATAAGGTACAGACTAAAGGATTTGCAGAAGATGTGAGGGCACAGCATTGATTCGCAACCGCCCTCTGATTTTCGATTTTTTCAACATAGAGTATAGCGCTGTTACAAACAAAGAATCATATGGGAAAACAGTACTCATGCAGGGCACTATTTTTGAATACCGATATGTTTTAATAGGCTGATGTTTTTAGCATAAATTATGCTTGCAAAGAATGAAAGGGGAAGGGGTGCGGGTACTGTTGAGAATTTAAAGCCCATTCTTGAGGAATTGAGAAATGCTGTTAAAAAAGACCCAAACGATAAAGTTTCATGGAACAATTTGGGAGTCGTTTACTCAAAAATGGGTGATCTTGAAAAGGCAATCCCCTGCTTTGACAGGGCTCTCAGAATAGACAAAAATTATGCCGAAGCTTGGAATAATAGAGGTGAGGTGTTATACAAACTGAGAAATTATAGGGAGGCGTTGGAGAGTTTTGAGCGTGCCCTTAGGGGGAATCCGAGATATGAGAACGCGTGGTACAACAAGGCTGTGGTTCTCCATGCTTTGGGCGATGATGAAAGTGCCCTTGAGAATCTTGACATGGTTTTGTCCTTGAATCCAGAGCACGATACTGCCATAAAACTCAGGGACAAAATTTTGCGGATGAGAGTGCGGGAGAGAAAAGTATGGCTTTTCTTGGCCTCCGACACAACATGGGAGGCAAAAAAACGTACGGGTAGTGTGTGGTCATTGCAGGAATCACCCGCGGTGCGCTACCTCCGCGATGTTGGTGAGGGAGACATAATACTCGCGTATAGAAGAACACCGCACAGGGATATAAACGCGATTTTTGTTGCAAAGTCCTGGATGTTTATTGACGAAAAAACTGCGTGGAAGTACAAGATTGCAATGGAGTTCAAGTTTGGGCTTAAAAGACCGTTGAAGATTGAGCGTGTGGAGAAGAAGTTGAAGATTTTGGGGGTGGAAATCAAGGAGGCGCAGCCCATAATACCTCTAAGCCAAGACACATGGGAAGTTATAAGAGAGGAGATTGTAAGGCTGAATCCGGGGCTCAGTGATGAAATCTCCGCTTTGGAGGGTGCGGAAAAAATAATCAAGATTAATTATCACATAAACCCGTATGCAATAATGGAGAGTGTGCCCGTTTCCTTGCACACCATCCACCAGATTCAGGCCTACCTTAAAGGGGGAAAGAATATACTTGTTTATGGTCCTCCAAACTCTGGAAAGATGAAACTTGTCACATTAATTGCAGACCAGATTTGCGGTAAGGTTGTTGACGCCAAGGGAAGGGCTGTAAACAATTACACAGAGATTGTAGCCTCCCCTGACATGAGCAGAGAGGAACTGCTCGGGAAAAATGGCGTGGTATTACAGTGCGTGGAAAAATGCAAGAAATCCCTAGAACGTGTGAAAAGACCGCATTATCTTATCGTGCACAAAATTGAGAGGGCCGACCCCAAGGGACCGATCGCCGAGATTTTGGCTGCAATGCGAAGGGGACATCTTGGAAATATTAAGATACCAAAAGAGTTCAGGATTCTTGCAACCGCTGACGTTGTTGGCGATGTGGGCGATGAACTCGTGCTATACAGCGGAGATTTTGCCTTTGTTGAGCATGCATCGCTACCGGGCGAGGAGGAGTATCAGGCAATCCCCAGAATAGTGCACCAGTATATGATGGAACTCGGCATTCACAGGGGGCTATCCACCGAGGGCGCGTTGTTTGACGGCGATGTTGACGGAAGTGTGCAGAGGGCGTATGATAAGTTGATGAAGTTTGTTAGTGCTGGTGATCCGCATGTTGAGGGAAATGCACCTCGTGGCGTTAGAACATACATAAGTTTGCCCACAAGTGTGCTTGTGGACTGCATGATTGCCGTCATAAATTCTCCTGGAGGGTATGATAAAGACCTAGCCCTCCAGAATGCAATAATATCCAATATACTTCCCAGACTTAGTGCGCTTGACAGAAACCAACTGATTAACATAATGCTTAAGGCAGTGGAGGTTTTTGGCTACGAGTCCGATGTTGTGAAAAGGCTTGATATGCTGATTGCAAGAAAGCCTGCACAGGAGATTGAGATTCACGGCTCTGCAGAGAGGGAAGGGGGAGAATTTAGAACTTTTGAGGAGGAAATACCTGACGGTCGCGAACTTGAAGGGGTTGAGGTGAATTATAAGGTGGATATTGCAAAAATTAAGGATATACTGTCAATTGATGATAATGTAATAAATCAGATAATAACAAACTTGGAAAGTGGCAGAAACGTTATTCTTTACGGTCCTCCGGGCTGTGGTAAGACCAGGCTTGCCACGTTAATCGCAGAGCAAATTTGCGGCACTGTTGTGGAAGGAAACAACATAAAGCCGAACTATACCCTTGTTACTGCGAATGCAGAGTGGGGAAACTACGACATGATTGGCGGCTTATCGCCGTACACTGATAAAATAACGGGCAGGGTTGTTTATACATTCAAAGATGGATGCGTAACGCAGGCTGTCAAGAATTGTCTGAGGTCGCTCAAAGAGTACCGCAGACCGCACTAC
>QMTG01000023.1 GCA_003649915.1 Thermoplasmata archaeon | reverse complement strand
CCGTTACCTCATCCTCATCGACAACAAGTGTTGGAACTCTAAGCACTGGTGGGTCGTTCACAGGCAGCACTGTTATATTTAGTGATTTATCGATGATACGGTATATTATTATGGTTTTGTATGTGTGGTGGTCTCTGAGGCTAATGTTGTCTACAGTAGAGGGGTCTAGTTTTTCAGGTAGTTTGATTTTATCGATGGGCAACTTTATTATTTCTGGGTAGTAGGCGTATAGGGTGATATTTTCATGGCCAAACCAGTTTCTTTCGGGCGATATTATAAGTGTTGAATCTTGTACACTCATGCTTACGTGCTTTGCATTACCCCACGAAATTTTTGTCCACCCCAACGGGAAGTATTTAGTCAAGTCTATTGTATATGTAGTGTCTTCATCGAAAATAGCGTCTGGGGCATCATGAACAATTACAGGAATCTCTAACACGGTACTCTCACCAAACGTGTCCGTTGCTTCAACAATAATAGTATCATTACCGTACCAATCCTTGTCTGCCCAGAGAGTGAGTGCTGCATTGTCTAAGGAAGCATGCACATGGTCGCCATCCGTAACGCTGTACGTTATGTTATCCACATCCTCAAACACTGCATCTAGATTGATCACGTTTACAGCCATTTCATCTTCGTCTATGTTGAGGATAGGCGTGCTCACAACTTTTGGCGGATAATTGAACAGGAACTCGACGGACAAATCTCCATTGATCACAACATCCTTTTCTTGCGTTGAAATCCCATCGTTTACGCTGATTGTGTAATTAGACACTTTGTAATAAACCCCAGTACTCTTTTCCACATACTCTCCAGCATCGAACCAGTATCCTTCATTGTGCCAGAGGGCATCATCGTTGTAGTACTTGTACCCATTACCGTCAGTAGCCACAATATCAACATTTATCGGCTCGTATATAGCGTTCATAGCAATAACTTCAAGCAATCTGCAGTGCACGATCTGAGCGTTAGTATCAAAGTACACATTGGCGTATGTAGAGTTTAATACTCTAAGTTCTGTGTATTTGCTTAGATATAACGATATAGAGGCGTCTACTGAAGAGTTGACTAGCCTGCCCTTATCATAGTAATCAGCGAGCATAACACCGTATTGTGACGCTTTTACATAGGAGTCGCGAACATCAATGTAACTATCATATCCTCTGATTGCATAATTTGCAAGGTTTTCTGTATATATGTCCTTTATTAAGCAATAATCGCACCTTATCGCTGTAACTCCTCCGTATCCATTTATAATTTTTGTCCCAGCCAAACTTACATCGTCCATATCGGACATCCATACGCTATACGAGTTATTAATCAGTGTAGAGTCCATAAGCCAAAGAGAGTTGTGCGAGGCATCAATTGCGTGGGTGCAATTGCTTACTGTGATTCCCACAAGTGTTACTTTGCTATTATACGCATACACACCGTATGTTCCTCCGTTAATTGTTATGTTGTAGGCTTGTAAGTTTCCATTATTAACATACACAGAATAGTAATCGTTGTTCTCGAAAATGCAATCTTTAATCACAGTTCCATAGTATCCGTCAATATAAACTCCCGCCTTGTTAGATGCCGATGGTGCACCTTTTATGGTAAGTCCTTCAATCTTCACATAACTATGCTTAATAATAAATGGCGAGTTTGTGCCATCGCCATCGACGATGCACTTAGTGGCATCTGTGCCTATTATGCTCACTCTTTTATCCACAACCACGCTCTCATGATACACACCTTCCTCAACGTATATAATATCACCGTTCCTCGCTGCGTCAACAGCATCGCTAATGCTCGAATACCCATCAGGTCCAACCACAAGGCTATCTGCATGTGCGCTGCTGCTCATAAGCCATAGCACCGCAATCATGGCCAGTGCGCTAAATCCAACAAACCAATACTTTTTCCAACCCATTTTTCATCACCTAGGTTGTTGATTGTAGGTTGATATTTATTTAATCAACTATACAAAAATCCGAGATGATTATCAGGCTATGATTATCAGCAGAAATTAAAAATAGGGGCACACAAATGCAATGTCGGTGCTCTACGATGGCGGTATGCCCCTTGGATTACAGATATGGTAGAGAGGTTATGCGCAGAATATTTAGCGAAGAGGGAAGAATTGAAAGGATGCTCCGCGTAGAGGCTGCTCTGGCCATAGCGCATGCGCGTGTTGGCAATATTCCCAAAAGTTATGCTAATATTATAGCAGAAAGGGCAAACTTGGATAATGTAAAGGTGGAGAGGATCAAGGAAATCGAGGCTGAGATAAAGCACGATGTGATGGCACTTGTTAAAGCTCTATCTGAGGTATGCGGAGAAGCAGGAAAGTATGTGCACTTAGGTGCGACATCCAATGATATAATAGATACTGCTACGGCATTGCAGATAAAGGAAGCAATGCAGATACTGAGAAAAGACTTAGTCATGTTGCTCCAAACAATGATTGGTATGGCAGAAAGATACAGGGGTACAATAATGCTGGGCAGAACCCATGGCCAGGCAGCAATCCCCATAACATTTGGTTTAAAAATGGCTGTATACGCTTCTGAGTTTTTACGTCATCTTCAAAGGCTTGATGAAGCACTACCAAGGATCATTACTGGAAAAATGTCAGGTGCCGTTGGCACAGGGGCGTCATTTGGCAGTAAGGCATTGGAGGTGCAGAGAGCAGTAATGGAAGAACTAGGACTGGCAGAGGAAATGGCGAGCACTCAAATAGTTGGCAGGGACAGGTACATCGAGTTAGTGTGCCTGATTGCAAATATGGCAACGAGTGTTGAGAAGGTTGGGACGGAGATAAGAAACTTACAAAGAACGGAGATTAGCGAGGTCATGGAGGCGTTTGATATTGAGAAGCAAGTAGGAAGTTCAACAATGGCTCATAAGAAAAACCCCATACTTGCAGAGAACATATGCGGTCTTTGCAGGGTGATACGTGGTTTTATCACCCCTATGATGGAATGCGGGATTCTGTGGCATGAGCGTGATCTTACAAATTCATCGGCTGAGCGGTTCATAATACCACACGTGTTAATACTGATAGACGATGTCTTGACAAAACTAAACAAACTTCTCTCAAACCTCGTGGTTTTCGAAGACAGGATGAGGGAGAATGTGAGGGCTGCTGGTGATATTATAATGGCTGAAGCAGCAATAATGGCGCTGGTGGAAAAGGGGCTAGGTAGGCAGGAGGCGCATGAGATTGTTAGAAGGTGCGCAATGAGGGCACAGGACACGGGCACATCCTTGCTGCGTGCACTTATGGAGCAAGAAGTTGTCACTAGTGTGATGGAAAAGGAGGAGTTGGAGACAATCCTTAGACCTGAGAACTACTTGGGGGTAAAAGATGAGATAATAGATAGTGTCATAAAGTGTGTGAAAGAGTATTGTGGGATGTGAGTTTTCATCATCCTATATTACGAACGCCACAATTATTGATAGTACAAGCACAATTAAAAGGAGTTTTAGCAGGTAAATGTGCGGCTCTATTCTATCATCAGCTAACAGCTTTTTACGTTCCTCGGCGTTTTTCAATCTACCAACGACCTCAGCCACATTCTTTATCTGGTCCTTGTATATTCCCTTTATTGATGAAGCCATCACGGGGATTATCATATAGCCATTGATAAATTTTTCCATGTACGGCTTGGGCATGTGAAAATAATTAGATAAATTAAGAGGTGATGCATGAGAAAAATAAACCCAAAAATTTATTTTACAAGGACGAGATTATCCACCGAAAATGGGTAAAATAATAAAGGATATGGGTAAGTTATCGTTCGACTACGTTCCAAAGGAATTGCCTCACAGAGAAAAGGAGATGGACGATCTTGATAGGTTTTTCTCGCCTATGATCGAGTATAATCTGCCGTGCAGAGTTCTGCTCGTAGGTTCTGTGGGCACGGGAAAAACTGTAACCTCCAAGTTATTTTGTCAGCAGTTGGTAAAAAAAGCGGCGTTAAAGGGCTTAAATATAGGATGGATATACGTAAACTGCAGACAGCGCCCAACACTCGCCAGCGTGATGCTGAAAATCCTCCGCCATTTTGACAAAAATTTTCCAGACAGGGGATTTTCACCAGCCGAGATGATGGATATACTGGCAAAGTTCATGGATAAGAGGGCGCAATCAATAGTTGTTGTGCTTGATGAGATTGATATCCTGCTTCGGAAAGACCCTGGAATACTTTACACAATGCTCAGGTTTGGTGAGGAGTTTGGAGCAAGTAGGGCGTTATCCCTGATACTAATATCGCAGAAGTATGTGCTGACAATGATGGATATCGCATCACAGAGTTCCTTTGGCAGGACAAACGTTATAGAGTTTGGCAAGTATACAAAAGAGCAACTCTATGATATTATAGTGCAGAGGGTGGAGTTAGCATATAACTATGGTACAATAAGCGAGGAGTGTATGGAGCTTATCGCAGAGATTGCTGGAGAATATGGAGATGCTCGTTTTGCCATAGAACTCCTTCTAAACGCTGCACTCATTGCCGAGAAGGCTGGAAAGAGTGTGGTAGAAGCAGAAGACATAAGGCATGCCAAGGCCCATATTCACCCCTATGTTACGGAGGACAAACTTGAAAGCCTAGGAAAGCATGAAATGCTAGCCCTTATTGCTGTAAGTAGAGTGCTCAAGAGAAATACCTATGCCACAACTGGCGATGTGGAGAGCGAATACCATGCAATTTGTGAGGAATTTGGTGAGGAACCCAGAGAGCATACGCAGTTATGGAAGTATATAAAGAGGCTAGCCTCATACGGGATAGTAAAAACTAAGGTAAAGACGGACTCCTCAGGGAGAACAACACTAATATCTCTACCAGACATACCAGCAAAGATTTTAGAGGAAAAAATCACAGGATTGGTGAGAAAAAGATGAGAAATTACGCTATGGAAAGGCTTGTAGGCTTTGTGCTTGCCATGGCAATAATTTCACTAATGTTTATAGCAGCCCTTGTATAAAAACTACTGGTGGAAAAATGACCCCTATAATACTGGCCGCTAGAAGTGTTGCTGAGAAAATCAAATTGGAGAAAAAATCAGAGGTTCTTGTGGTATCCCACATAGACGCTGACGGTATTACCTCAGCATCCATAGCAACATTTGTGATGGAGAATCTCGGGATCGAATACCAAAATTTTTTTGTTAAGAACCTAGACGAAGATATTTTGCAAAGGATTGGAGACATGGGGGCAGAATTAGTGTGGTATACAGACATAGGCAGCAGCGTTAAAGACAAAATAGAAGGAGTTAGCAACCAAGCAATCATAACAGACCATCACACAGTAATACAGAGCCGTACTAAATCAAATAACGGTAGAGTGTTTGAGCTCAACCCACATAATTTTGGTATAGACGGCGGCAGGGAGTTGAGTGGGTCTGGGATAACATGGATAATGGCGTATGCGATTTTGGGCGAAAGTGTGGAGCGCTTAGTACCATTGGCCGTGACTGGGGCTGTGGGTGACCTGCAAGACAATGAAAATAGGGCGCTTGTTGGTATAAACAAAAAGATTGCAGATATTGGAGAGAGCGCAGGATATGTGAAGCAAGTAACAGACATTTTCTATTACGGAAAGGAAACAAGGCCTGTGTACAAAATGCTACAGTACGCATTTGACCCTGTGATACCAGGGATATCCGGAAATGAAAGTGCGGGGATTGAGTTCTTAACAAATTTGGGCGTAGAACTTAGGGATGATGAAGGTGTATGGCGCTCTTGGGTCAACTTAAGTGGTAGGGAGCGTAGGCTCATAATATCGCAAATTGTTCGCAGAATACTTTTCTCGGATTGTGTACCGGAAGATGCTGTAAGGGTTGTCGGAGAATGCTATTATTTTCCCCTGGAGCACTTGGGCACCGAGATACATGAGGCAAAGGAGTTTGCCACACTCTTAAACGCATGTGGCAGGTATGGAGAGGCATACATAGGGTTAGATGTCTGCCTTGGCGACAGGGGTGAAGCGTTTAGGAGGGCTAGAGTTCTTTTGCGCGGGCACAGAAGAACGCTTGTGGAGTCGCTCGATACCGTGCTTAGAGTAATAGGGATAGAAGAATACGGTACTCTACTGTATTTTCATGGGGGAAACAAAATACTTGACACAATAATAGGAACACTTGCTTCTATGCTCCTGAACTCAGGGGAGATTCCTACAAACAAACCGATAATAGCGTTTGCTAAAAATACCGAGGGAAAGATTAAGGTTTCTGCCCGAGCTCCACGCCCATTAATAAACATGGGAATAAATCTGGCACAGGCTGTTAGGATTGCGGCTGATACGGTGGGTGGAGAGGGCGGAGGACATAGTGCTGCAGCAGGCGCAACAATACCTGAGGGTGCCGAGGACGTTTTTCTACGCGAAGTAGAAAAAATTATAAACAAGCAGTTGGGTAATGGTTAGTGAGGGCTATTCATGCCAAATCGTAAGGAAATCGCTCTGCTCTTTGCGGTATTAATCACCATCGCCACACTGTCCGGGTGTATTGATATTGAGCTTGCAAAAACCCTCCTAGTGCCGAAAAAGGAGGGGAGGGTGGAGTATATTGTTAAAGAGTATGTAATAAAGCATACTTTTGTAACGGTTCTCACTGATCAGAGCACATTAACCTATTCTGCATCCAAACAGGTGCCCGTGCCAAATGGAAGTGTAATGCTGGACATGATAGTACGCGTTGTAATTGCTGAGTTCCCAAATATAAATGAGAGTGTTTCTGAGATAATAGAGAACTACACTCCCGATCGGTATGTTTGTGTATCCCTCTATACGCCAAATGGTAGTCTGAGATATGAGGAAACGTTCAACGAGACCACGCATCATCCCCTCCAAACAGTAGTAACAAAAAATCCAAGCCCGGGGAACTGGACAATGTGTGTTAATGCCCAAGGAATAGGAATAAAAGCCATAGACAAATACGACAAGTTCGAAGTAAGGGTACGTGTTAAGCAACCTGTAGGGGGTCTAAGTTCATGATGATCAGTGATAAGTTAATGCATGTTCTGCGTGAGGTACTTTCATGGGAGAATCGTGTGAAGCGCTACAGGGAAAGAATTAAGGGAAGCAAATACAGAGCGGAGGCTGACGATTATGAATGTAGGCTTAGGGAGGCAAAAAGGCACATGAAATATTACACTAATCTCCTTAAAAGCATGAAAAGGGCAGTATCGCCAGCAGACCTTAAAAGTCTGTACAGGGCTGTTTTTCTTAAAAGGAAGATTTGAGGAACCCAGTGGCAGAAATTGAAACAAACAGAAGAGACTATGTTTTAGCGGTAAAGTGCATAAAAAGTGTGCAGGATTGTTTGCGTGAGCAATAATATCCGCACCCTAGAAAAACGATAAGTTTTTTAACACCTATTTGCATAAGGGTCAATGGCGATTAGCATGAAAAAGGAAATGGCAGTAATCCTGATAGCAGTGGCGATAATGGTTCCCGTGTTCTACGCAGGGTGTGCTGAAAAGGGTGAAACAAAAGCAACGCCACAGCCTGAACTCACCCAGATGTCTGGAACAATACGAACAATATCAGGATGGGCTGAATCTAACTGGGCTGAGTCTAGTGACGAGCCGTGGAAGGCGTCTGTGGAGATTCCGATAAAATTTGAATCAGATAAAGTTGTGAGTGTTGAACTCAAGATAGACGTACAGGATAGTGATTCAAACCATAGCGAAACCGATGAGGGCTCCGATCCTGACCAAATAACGATCACAATAACATGGGGAAATGCATCGGCCAATGAAACCATAAAGAAACAGGGGTCAACACCATTTTCCGTGACCATAACACTTCCCGCTGAGCCTTTGCCTGAGGGGCAATACATATCAGGCAATGTTGTTGTTAAAATAGACGGTGATTGCTATGGTGGGAAGCCAACGAGACCCTTCCCATGGTGGCCAATAGTTTACAAGGATCAAGGGTTTGCGTACACGGTTAGTGGTACGTATACATACATGGAAGTAGCAGAGTAATAGATGGTAGCGAAGAGGAAAAGTAGAATCGAGTAATAATTCGGGGGAGATGAGAAATTAGGTATATATTAAAAAGTTACACGGAAAAGATGGTGGCTGTGTGCGGCAAAAATTATTATAAAGCGATATTTAGTTGCTTGGCAAGTACCGAAACGATTAAATAGAGAATCTGCATTGAGGTGTGCCACTTTCCATGTGTGGGCCCGTAGCTCAGCTAGGTAGGTGCGTAGGTAGCCCTATGCGCCCTAGAGAGAGCGTCTGGCTTTTAACCAGACGGTCAGGGGTTCGAAAGGGATATGCCCCGGGTATGTTGAAAAACTCTGCTGCCCCCGGAGCATGCCCAGAAAATCCCCTCGGGCCCGCATAAATATGCGAGGTTTGCGATGAAATGATGAAAGAGGTGAAATGTATATGGTGAGGTTCAATGTGCTCGAACATGAACTGGTACCAGAGCATCATATTTTGAGCAAAGAGGAGGAAGAACGTGTTTTAAAAGAGCTAGGGATTGATAAGAGCCAGTTGCCAAAGATTTTGATAACGGATCCATGCATACAGATACTTCAGAAAAAGTACGGAAAGATTGAGGAAGGAACCGTGATTAAAATAATCAGGAAAAGCCCCACTGCTGGTGTATCTATAGCGTATAGGGTGGTTGTGCACCCATATAGCGGGATAATATTTGAGTATGGGGAGGGTGAAGATGAGGGAACTGGTTAGGGCGATGTTTAGGGAGAGAAGTATAGTGAACCATCATATAGCCTCTTTTAATGATTTCTTAGCTCTGCCTGAAAACCCCAACAATAGAATGCAGAGGGTCGTCGATAACCTTCGCATAGACGAGGACAGCGGAATGAGGGGTGCCTTCAGGCTAGACCCTGCCAGAACAGGAGAAGATGAAATAGTAATAAGGTTTGGTAGGCCTAGAAAGAGCAGTGGCGAAATAGATTATGAGAGCGGCGCAACGATATTCATAGGCACACCGATGGTGAAGGAAGCCGATGGCTCCACAGCATTGCTTACACCCATGGAGGCAAGACTTCGCGATTTAACCTATCAGGCGCCCGTTTACATAGATTTTACCGTGATAGAGAACGGTGTTGAGAGAGAGCCAGAGAGGGTCTTTATCGGTTATATGCCAATAATGATTAAATCGAAAAAGTGCAATATTCACAGGGAAAACATTTGGAAGATATACTATGACAAGTTCAAGTATAGGTTGGCTGATGAGGAGCAGCCCGAGATTGATGATGAAACTTATGCAAGGATGCTCATGGAGTTGGGTGAGGACCCCCATGATCCTGGTGGTTATTTCATAGTCAATGGCTCGGAGCGTGTTCTTGTGAGCCTTGAGGACCTAGCGCCAAACAGAGTGCTTGTGGAGTATAGTTCTAGATATGGCACAGATGTGGAGGAAGCCAAGGTTTTTTCGCAGAAAGAGGGTTATCGCTCACTGCTATTGGTTGAGAAAAAGAAAGACGGGATGATAGTTGCCACATTGCCTGGTACCCCGGGAGCAATACCTGTGGTCATACTAATGAAGGCGCTGGGAATGGAAAAGGACGAGGAAATATATCGCTCGATAGTTTCCCACCCATCTATGGCGACAATAGTCCTGATGAATATTGAGGAATGCCAAAATCCCAGACTTTATCCGCCAAACGGAATAGTTACGCAGGAGGATGCTCTTAATTACTTAGAAAAGAGGCTGGCGCCGGGGCAGGCCAAGGAGTATAGGGTCAAAAAGGTCGAGAACGCCCTTGATAGAACCTTGCTTCCGCATCTCGGGGACAGGAGTGAGGATAGGCTGAAAAAAGCAATATATATAGGTAGAATAGTTAGAAAAATACTGGAATTTTCTTTGGGGCTAAGGGGAGAGGATGACAAAGACCATTACGCAAATAAGCGTGTAAAACTCGCAGGCGACCTCATGGAGGAGCAGTTCAGGGTTGCGCTATCTGCGCTCCTCAAAGACTTAAAGTATCAACTTGAGAGAAATTATACCAAGAAGAAAGGTGTGAACATAAAGTCGGCAATACGTCCCGACCTATTGACACAAAGAATACTTCATGCATTGGCTACAGGGAACTGGGTTGGTGGAAGAACGGGTGTTTCTCAACTTCTTGATAGAACAAGCAACATGAGTACCATGAGCCACCTACGCAGGGTTACGTCACCCCTCACAAGGAGCCAGCCGCACTTCGAGGCTAGGGACCTGCACCCAACGCAGTGGGGAAGGCTGTGCCCGAATGAGACACCAGAAGGGCAGAACTGTGGTCTTGTCAAGAATTACGCGTTATTCGTTGATATAACCGAGGGAATACCTGAAGGCCCTGTGAGAGATCTTCTATTTGATTTGGGTGTTAAAGAAATTAAGGGAGAGCAGACAACAAAAGCAAAGGTTTATTTGAACGGCGACTTGGTGGGCGTGCACGATAGTGGTTACGAGTTGGCTGTTTACATACGCGAGATGAGGAGAAGGGGCGAGATATCTCATGAGATAAATGTGAGGTATGATGATGAGACAAATGAGGTCAAAGCGAATGGTGATGCAGGCAGGCTAAGAAGGCCAATACTTGTTGTTAAGAACAAAAAAATAGGTTTAACCCCGAGAATACTTAATGATTTTGTGAACGGCGAAATAGACTTTGATTATCTCATAAAGGAAGGAATAATAGAGTGGTTAGATGCGGAAGAGGAAGAGGATGCTTACATCGCAGTCTACGCCTATGATGTGCCAAAGAAGTGCGAGTCTTGCCACCGATATCTATCTCGCTCTGATGTCATTTGGGAAAACATGGGAAGGGCTGATAAAGAAGTTAAGTTAAGATGCAAATACTGCGGGTATGTAATGCGGGTGCCCAACCTGCTCACTAAGGAGCACACACATCTTGAGATTGACCCAATACTCATATTGGGCGTTACTGCGGGCCTTGTTCCATATGCAGAGCACAACTCATCACCTAGGATAACAATGGGAGCGGCCATGGCAAAGCAGTCCCTGGGCTTACCGTGCTCAAACTATAGAATAAGGCCAGATACCAGACAACATTTATTGCATTACCCGCAGAAGCCTCTGGTATACACCGAGACCATGAATTACGTCAATTACAACGAAAGACCTGCCGGGCAGAATTTTGTCGTGGCAGTTATGTCGTATCACGGTTATAATATGGAGGATGCAGTTATACTCAATAAAGGGGCGATAGACAGGGGTTTGGCCAGGTCCACCTTCATACGCACATACCAGTCAGAGGAGAAAAGGTATCCGGGCGGTCAAGAAGACCATTTTGAGATTCCGCGCCCTGACGTGATGGGTGCTAGGCCTGATACACACTACTCGCATTTAGATGAGGATGGTTTTGTGAGCCCTGAAACATTTGTAAATAGCGGTGATGTGCTTATCGGGAAAACCTCGCCTCCGAGGTTCTTGGAGGAGCAAACGGACTTTCTCACACCGCAAAAAAGAAGGGAGACATCCACAACAGTTCGCCATGGCGAGTGCGGCAGGGTTGACAGTTTGATATTAACCGAGACCGAGAACGGCAGCAGAATGGTAAAGGTCAAGGTCAGGGATGAACGAATACCAGAACTCGGGGACAAGTTTGCATCACGCCACGGTCAAAAGGGTGTTGTTGGTCTAATTGTGCCTCAGGAAGACATGCCATTCAGTGCTGAGGGCATAACCCCAGACCTGATAATAAACCCCCATGCCATCCCCTCAAGAATGACTGTAGCCCATGTGCTCGAGATGATAGGAGGTAAGGTTGCAGCAATGGAAGGCAGGGAGGTTGACGGCACACCCTTCAGCGGCGAGCCTGAGGAAGCGTTGAGGCAGGCTCTTGTAAGGTGCGGGTTTAAGCATACGGGCAAGGAAGTCTTGTATGATGGAATAACTGGGAGAAGGATAGAGGCAGAGATCTTTGTTGGTGTAATTT
>QMTG01000022.1 GCA_003649915.1 Thermoplasmata archaeon | reverse complement strand
TGATTGAAAAACTTGAAGAGGAGAGGAAAAAACTCGAAGAGGATAGAGAGAAAATTAAAGAACTCGAGGAGGAATTAAAGGAAAGGGAGAAAGAAGTAGAGGAGAAAGAAAAGAAGATTAAAGATTTAGAAAAGAAACTCAAGAAGAAGGAGGAGGAGATTGCAAGAAAGGAGAAGGCTTTGGAGGAGAAGAAAAAGTATATTGAGAGGATGAGAAAGCATTTGGAAAGCCTGCTATAGCCAAAAAAAGCGTTTTTGGTAAATTAAGAATTTGTAGTATATGCCCAGTGGGAGGGCAGGAAGGTCCACATAAATGCGAGTTTGATTGAATAAATTTTGCAGGCATATTAAAGCCCCTGTAGGGGATAAAGCAATATTTTTGTATACTAAAAGTGCATGCTTTAGCGAAAGTATGATAAAAAATATGTGGAAGGCTGGAGGATAGGAGATGAAAAAGGCTGTTGTTTTGCTATCAGGAGGCATAGATTCCTCAACAACTCTCGCCATTGCCTTGGATATGGGCTATGAGTGCCACGGGCTTACATTCAGATACGGGCAGAGGCACGAAAAAGAGGTTAAATGCGCAGAAAAAATCGCAAAACATTACGGTATTATGCACAGGGTTGTCAATCTTGACCTCTCTTGGATGGGGGGCTCTGCACTTTTCAGTGGCGAAATCCCAGAAAGGAGAGCGAAAGATATTCGCAAAATTTTATCGGGAAGAATACCATCAACATACGTTCCTGCAAGAAATACTGTGCTGATAGCGATCTCCGCTGGATATGCGGAAGTTATAGGAGCTGAGGCAATATTCATAGGTGCAAATGCTATAGATTATAGCGGCTATCCCGATTGCAGACCGGAGTATTTGAATGCTATGGAAAAAGCAATAAATCTTGGCACAAAAGTCGGGATTGAAGGTGGGGGGATTAAAATAATTGCTCCGTTGCTTACGATGACAAAGGCTGAGATTATAAGGAAGGGTGCGGAACTGGGAGTACCATATGATCTAACATGGTCATGCTATCGTGGCGGCGATAAAGCATGCGGAAGGTGCGATTCATGCATTCTAAGGCTAAAGGGCTTTAAAGAAGCGGGTATAAAAGACCCCATAGCGTATGAGTTCGTCCCCGAGGAATTTAAGGATGCTGTTGCGGAGGGGGTATGAGTGCTCAGAGTCTATGAGATTTTTGCATCAATTGAGGGCGAAGGTGTGGATATTGGCATGCCCTCGGTATTTGTCCGCCTTTCTGGATGTAACCTGAGGTGCAGGTGGTGTGACACCCCTGAGGCGCTTGATCTATATAGCGGCTCGGAAATGAGCATTGATAATGTGTTGGAGGAGGTTAAAAAATACGGAATCAGAAGGGTTGTGGTGACAGGCGGAGAGCCATTGATGCAGAATGATGCATTAGAGCTTGTTAAGAAATTACTCTCTGAGGGATTTTTTGTAAGCGTGGAAACGAATGGGACGTACGATATCTCTGCACTCACAGAGTTTAACAATGTTAGAATAAGCATTGATATAAAGACGCCGTCTTCAGGTATGGAGGGGCGCACTCTATGGGAAAACCTGTCATTATTGCGCCCCCATGATCAGGTAAAGTTCGTGCTCGAGGGAACGGAAGACTACAATTATGCTCTGAGCGTTATACGCAGATTTGAACCTAAATGCAATGTTGTGCTTATGCCTGTTGGGGGCATCAATGCAAAGTGGATTGCAGAGCGTGTTCTAAAAGATAAACTCAGTTGCAGAGTTTTGGTGCAGTTGCACAAAATAATATGTATTAAATAATATATTTTAATAGTTTTTGTAGCACAAATGGGTATAAATCGTGCTACTACGCAGTCGTAAATTTTTTATTGCAGAACCATATGTGGGTCGGCTCCTACTGACAAAAACTCAGGAGGCTATGAGATGGGCAAAAAGAAGAGCAAAGAGGCAAAGATGATGAAAAAACTTATCAAGGCAATATGGGTGTTCAATTGGTTTAACTCTTGTGGTTTTGCAGAACTGGTTCCTGTTGTTGGTTCCAGATGGGATATGGAAAGGTTTGGTATGATTGTTGTTGGAAACCCGAGGCATGCTGATGTTCTTTTCATCGCAGGATATCAAACATTTAAGTCAATAAGAAGAGCACAGAGAATATACGCGCAGATGCCAGAGCCGAAAGTCGTGATAGCGCTTGGCTCTTGCACAATGACCGGCGGCATGTACTGGGACTCATATAATACTATAAAAAGGTTGGAGGACTATTTGCCAGTAGCCATGTACATCCCAGGCTGTCCTCCAAGACCCGAGGCTGTTTTTGAGGCTTGTGCTAAGATATTCAAGCATGTGGAGGAGATGGAATGAAAAGAGAGATTGAAGTTCTACAATGTCTTAAGGAAAAATTCGGTGCCGAGGGGTATGTGAGGAGAGATAGGAGAGTATTTATCACGGTGGACGCCGAGAAGGTTAAAGAGGCCATTTTGTTGCTTAAAAACAAGGGATATGAGCATTTATCCGCGATATCAGTCACGGACTGGATTAAAGACGGGGAGTTTGAGATAACATACCACCTGTGGTCATATGAGAGTAAAATTTTGGTGACGCTAAAAACAAGGATTAAGAGGGATAAGGCAATAATTGAGTCCATATCAGATATCTGGGGAGGAAATGCAAGAACGCATGAGAGGGAAATGCACGAATTGTTCGGTGTTGAGTTCTTGGGTAATGATGACCTAGTTCCACTTTTCCTTGAGGACTGGGATGGCCCACCACCATTCAGGAAAGACTTTGACTGGCGTGCGTATGTGAGAGAAAAGTTTTACAGCATGGATAATGAGAGGGAGAGGAGTTACTATGATTAATGTGTTTGAGCGCCTGAATGATGGAAAATACACGATATACTTCGGACCTGCGCATCCAGGCTCTGGAAACTTTGGCGTAAAACTTGAGGTTGATGGTGAGTGTGTAATCTCTGCCAGAGCAGACCCCGGGTTCTTGCACAGAGGATTTGAAAAACTGATGGAATACAGAATACCAATACAAAATGCCGTGCTATCCGATAGAATATGCATACTTGAATCGCTCGCATGGAACCTCGTACACGCTGAGGCTGTAGATGAACTCATGGGGATTGATGTCCCTGAAAGGGCTAGGTATATAAGGGTTGTGCTTGCGGAGTTGTCTAGGATACAATCCCATCTTATATGGTTTGGTGTAATATCAGCAGGAACTGGCTTTGATACTGGGTTTAAGATAGCCTTTGGGCTTAGAGACTACATCTTAGATATTTTTGAGATGGTCACAGGGGGTAGGGTGTATCCTGCGGGCTATATATGCCCGGGGGGTGTTAGAAGGGATTTCCCGAGAGGTGCTAAGGAGAGGATAATGAGGGTTATAAGCAAAATATGTGTGGATGAGGATACCACAGTTCTTGAAAAACTTGAGAACAAAGTGCTAAAAGATAGGCTTGAAGGTGTGGGCGTGCTTAGTGCGCGGGAAGCAATTAAACTTGGGGCTACAGGTCCTGTACTTAGAGGATCTGGGATAAAAGCAGACGTGCGCAGGGACGACCCCTACGAGGTTTATGAATGTTTTGAGTTTGAAATTCCAACAATGAACGAGGGGGACGCCTATGCTAGGTATTGCGTGGGAATTGAGGAGATCAAGGAGTCTGCAAAGATTGTTAGACAAGCCTTGAAAATGATGCCGGACGGGGATTACATTGCACCGCAGTTCAGAAAGCCTAAATTGCACGTAAAAATCCCAGAGGGAGAGGTCTATGTAAGAAACGAGGTAGCGAGGGGTGAGGGGTGCGTTTATATGGTAAGCGATGGTGGGGATAAGCCTTATAGGGTTAAAATTAGAGGCCCAAGTTTTCTGCACATGATTCCTGTGCTTGAGCACTTGCTCTGCGGTGCTGAGATTGCGGATGTCCCTGCAATATACTGGAGTTTGAACGTATGTCCTGCAGATATGGATAGGTGATGAAAATGGGCGTGCTTGCAGAGGTTTTTGGTAATATGTTCGCCAAACCTATGACCGTAAGGTTCCCTAAGGAAGCCATACCCATCCCTGATGGCTACAGGGGAGAGCATGAGTTCAACATAGACCTATGCATTTCATGCGGGCTCTGTTCAAAGATATGCCCGAACAGGGCTATTGATATGGTGGAAGCGCCTGAGGAATACAGAGAAAAGTATCCCAAGAGGTATCCAAGGATTGACCTAGGTAAGTGCTGTTTCTGTGCTCTCTGCCAGGATATATGTCCTAAAGGGGCGATAAAAATGACAAAAAATGTCTTTCTCTCAACATTTGATCCAAAAAGTGTGATAAAGGAGCCAATTAAATGAGCGATTTTGAGCCCAAGATTGTGGCTTTCCTTTGCAACTGGTGCGCCTATGCCGGCGCTGACCTAGCAGGGGTAAGCAGGCTGAAGTACCCGCCAAACATCGTGCCAATTCGCGTACCATGCTCTGGAAGGGTTGATCCCCTATTTGTTGTTTATGCACTGTACAGTGGTGCGGATGGTGTATTTATTGGTGCTTGCCATCCAGGGGATTGCCATTATGTTGATGGAAATATAAAGGCTGAGAGGAGGATAAGGTTTTTAAAGAGCATACTCAGACCCTTTGGCTTGGATGAGAGAGTAGGCTTTTTCCACATATCTGCAGCGGAGGGAAAAAAGTTTGCCGAGGTGGCTAGAGAATTCACCAACCATATACGAAAACTTGGTCCGAACCCCATACGTCTATCGAGCGTTAAGGTTGATGAGAAGAGGACAACACTGTGCACGCTCCTTTTAAACCTAACTGAGACTATTGAGGCAAAAGAGGGAGTATATGCTGTGGAAGAAGTGCCTGAAGGTTTTGGGTATCCAGTAATGAATCCAGAACGCTGTGTGGGCTGTGGTGCGTGTGCAACTGCTTGTGATCAAGACGTTATTACAATAACTGATACAGGGGATGTGAGAAAAGTCGGGCATTATTCGTGCTACTGTATTCTTTGTAGAAAATGTGAGGAGATATGCCCGCGTGACGCGATAAGTGTGGAGGAAGGTTTTGATTTGATGGCGTTTATTAAAAGAGAGCCTGCAGTGGACGTTGAACTTACCATGCGAAAGTGCACGGTGTGTGGAAGGTACTTTGCTCCAGAAGTGGAAATTGATCTCTTGGAGGCTGAAAATGTGTGTCCCGATTGTAGAAGGAAGGAGATTGCCAAAAAACTTGTGGAGGTGTGGGAGTGAAGAGGGTACTGCTTGTGGAAAAAAGGTGCTTGGGCTGTGAGGAGTGCTTGGAAGCATGCAAGAGGGAGAACGGAATTGCACTCAACTATGTGGTATGGGTGAAGAAATTTTACCCTGTACAATTGCACTGTGCCCACTGCACTGATGCCCCCTGTCAGCGCGTGTGTCCTGAGAGTGCTATTAAGATGAATAAACACGGTGCAATGATAATCGATGATTCACTCTGCATAAACTGCGGTTACTGTGTTCTTGCATGTCCGTTCGGCATACCAAAACTTGGCACTGATGGAAAGATTATGAAGTGTAATTTGTGCAGTGATAGACTTGATGATGGGGACTTACCTGCCTGTGTAGCAGCATGTCCCACGGGGGCGTTGGTTTATCAGGAATACGAAGAGTATGGAGAGGCGAGGAGGGCAAGGACAGCACTTCGGGTTCTCGAGGCCGGGGAGGTGATCTGAGTATGGTTGCGCTTACAGAGGCTGTAAACTACGAGGATATCGTGAAGAGATTGTCAAAGAAAGACAGAATAGCAATAGTGAGTTGTAACACATGTGTGAGGTTCATAGGGACTGGGGGAGAGGGAAAAATAGACGAACTTGCGTCAAGATTGAGAAATGATGGTTTCACCGTGACAGATCAGGTTCTTGTAACCATGGGATGTGTTGAGCAGTATTTGCGTGACCTGCACATAAGCACGGCAGTGAACAAGATTATAGTTTTGGCATGCAAGGCTGGGATAGCAAACGCTCGTAGGGTCTTTCCTGATAAAGAAATAATAGGGGGGACGAAAACCAAAGGGCTTGTTGTTCTTCACAGGGAACTAGGGGTGGAAAAGCTCATGATGGCATACAAAGAGTATAAAGGAGATGTTGGAAAAGAGTACGCCTTGTTCACAGGTGAGGAGCAGAGAGAGGAGAAGATAAAGATGGAGGTGGAAAAATGATTATTTCGTTGTTATCAAAGTCCTATGAAGATCTCAAAAAAGAAATTACAAAAAACGATAGAATTGTTGTGTGGACATGCAACAATTGCATAAGGTTCTGCGGAATCGGAGGCAGGGATAAGGCAAAGGAACTTGCAGATCTGCTGAAGAAAGACGGGTATAATGTTATACATATTGAGACCATAGGCACATCATGCGTTATCGACCTTGTGGAGGAAAGAAAAAGGCACAGGGCAACTGCTGGTATATTTGCAAATGCCACCGCTATAATCCCGCTAGCGTGTGAGGACGGCTATGAGGCAGTAAAGTACGTGTTTAATGATAAGAAGGTTGTTAAGGTTACAAAAACGCTTGGGCTGGGCGTTTTAACCACGGACGGTGCAGTCCTTACAGCGCCATTTGAGGATACAGGACTTAAGGAAACGGATAAAGGTTATAGACTAAGGGATGCTGCTAGTAAACTTGGTCTTTACACCGATTTTTCCAGGTGATACCCAAATAGGGATGAATATTGGTATTAAACATTTCACCGGTATGCAATGGCGCAAGGTTGCAAGGTTGGCGATTGCAATGATGCTTTTGCGAATACGTGCATGGAGCACAAGAAACTGATGGCGAGGATGATGAAAATAGTATGTGCTTTATCAATAGGAAGTGTGTGGGTTTTATGGTAGAGCATCACATATACTCAATTTTCCCCTTATAGGGCTATTTTCCGGTTTTATGAGCGGTACGTTTGGAATAGGCTGCAGATAATAAGGTGCCGCTTTTGAATATCGCAGGAAGTTTATATGGTCATTGGAGGGGAGTTATTGGCTCGGTACTGAGCGCATTTCTCGTTGGACTCGTCCCTGCCCTTGGTCTAGCGATAACCTTTGTTATTGTTTCTGTTAACGGTCTTAGCATGCATGTTGGGAGTGCTAAAGTCACAGTGTTCACAGCACTGGTTGCCATTGCAGTGTATTGGATTAGGAAAAACATACCGTGGGTATGTGCATTTCTTGTGCTTATCGGCTCAATAATGGAGGTGTGGGCTGGCGGGAAGGTTTCTTTGAAAACAAAAAAGAAATCTAGAGCACAGCCTATAGGTGCCTGCGATCTCACTCGCTATGCTTGTCCCCCTCAAGGCTCTCTATGCTCTCTGATTCCTTCGTTTGCTCCGACTCGCTTTTCCCCTCAAACTCTTCTTCAATTTTCTCATGTACTTCCCTGCCCTCCTTGTTCCCACCAACATGCCCGCCATGGCCAATGCCACTACCCTGCTCTGAATAATGAGTGGGTACATCGCCTGCCACTTGCTCACCCTCCCGCATAATTTGCTCGTAAGGCTCTGGGTATACATATCCCTCGCTATACTTGGAGAAAATCTCCCACTCTTTCGCATAGAGAAAATATTCACCAACGTAGTACACCACCAAGAGGGCATAGAGGGAGAGCAGTAGGTGAAAGTAGCTTTTGAGGGAGAGCGATACCGATATGCTTATACCCTCATAATTTGTGCCTAAGTAGTATACAAAGGGATGCAATAGCGCGTATATAAAGTATATTTTTAGCAGTACACTGCCTGCTCCTCCAACCGCTCTCCAGCATGTTCCCCTTTGAAAATAACCATAAATGTAAGATAGCACTGCTATGGGTATCCCAGTGGTAATAAGAAGTATTCGATACCTTCTAATTATACTCTCTGACACTCCGCTTATACCAAGGAAGTTCATGTAGGGACCAAGGACTGCACGCACTATGAGGAGGGTTATTAATGGCAAAACCATCACAAATATTATTGAGTATATGCACTTTCTAATACCTTCCCCGATACCGCCCCTCAGCCTCTTCTCGCTCCTTCTCACAGCCTTATATGGCACTGGGGGTATTGTATCAACCAAATCTACCACGCTCCGTGTATACCACAATGCCCCCTGCCACAATCTCAAAATCGTAACTTTGCGCCTCTGTGCACTCTGAACGCAATGTAGCATTGACCCCCTTGCCCATCTCCGCATATACCTCCTGCCATACCTCATCAACAATGTCCCCCTCACTATTGTACACCCTTGCTCTTATCATAAAACTCTGATTACCGAGTGCATTAACAAAATTTGTATTTATGTAAACACCATCAATCCCCCTATTGGCACTAATGCTCAGGTTTTCGAGCATTGCTACACTTCTTGAAAAATTGTACGACAATTCCATGGTTTCGTTTCCTATGGCGTAGGCAATGTTTAGGTAAACATTCATTGTTGTTCCTCTTATTATGTGGAGAACTTCTTCTCTGCTAAAGGAAGCATTGAGCATGCCGTGTACGTCCTCATGAGCACTCAAGTCTGCATAACCTCCGCATTGAACTTTTTTACTAATCCCGGAGAAAACCACGGTTATGTTGAATTTCATGCTTCCGGGGAGCCAATCAGCAAATAATATTGTGTATGGTATGCTAATATTACAGTGCTCAGCGTTTTCGTCCCACTCCATCTTTATATTCTCGCTATCCACATAAAGTCTTATTGGTGGCTCCCATGAGCCTTCCCTTTCTATCGATAATGAAAAGTGTATAAGATTGTACATGTAAAGGAGTGAGAATGAAAATGAAACAAGCGTTTTCTTTCCACTTATTAGTATTTTCTCAAGCACTGCACTATTTCTTAAAGTCTCTGCGTAAGGGAAAGAAAAAGATATTGTCTTTTCATTTCTCTCTCCAGCCCCTACAGAGCCTAAAGAATTCCACTCGGAGAGTAATGTAATATTATCCAGCACAACCGTGAAGTATGTTTGAAGGTCGTTTATCGAGTATATTCCGCCGTTCTCTATGATTATGGGTATTGCAAGAATGAAGGACGAGTTATCAGCATACCAAGATATTCTTTCTTCGTCTACATAAACGTGAATTTTTGGAGCAGACATTATTGCAAGAGGTATCATTACTGTGAGTATGAGGAGAAAGGCTATTATGACGACCTTAAATACGTGCAGGAGCGTTCTTAGTGTGGTATACGCCCCCGCAATTTTTTGCAGATCTTCATGCATGAAGGGCAAACATACATTATCACATATAAAATTTGAGGCAAAGACTACAGAGGATATCAACTTAATCACCCCTACCTGTATTTTGTGATATTATATAGGGCGATGAAAGCCATACACCATGATAGCACAAGGGGATAAGCAGCGATTGTTATTATGTATAGATTATGGCGTGACTATGTCAAGCAATCTGTTAGTCAATAAGGAATTTATTCTACATCCCATCTTCTCAGCAACCTTTAAATACAACTTATGTTATCTCCTTATTTGCTTTTGGCAAAATGTGTTATCAAAAAAGGTTATGAGTTGGTAAATATGAACGAGGATAAAATGAAGACTGGTACAACGACAGTGGGGCTAACATTTAAGGACGGTGTTGTGCTCGCAACAGAGCGTAGAGCCACGATGGGAACATTGATTGCACACAAAGTCACAAAAAAACTGTTCAAGATAGATGATAACTTGGGCTTGACAGTGGCGGGACTTGTGGGTGATGCTCAGTTATTGGCGAGATATTTGAGGGCAGAGGTTGCACTGTACAGAGTGAGAAGGGGAGACTACATGACGGTGAATGGTGCAGCAACGCTCATGGCAAACATACTGAGCGGTCAGAGATTTATACCGTACTGGGTAGCCCTAGTGCTTGGAGGGTATGATTACACAGGGAACCACGTTTTTGCCCTAGACGCTGCTGGTGGCGCTATTGAGGACAAATATGTTACAACAGGCTCAGGCTCTCCATTCGTGTACGCTGTTCTTGAGAATGATTACTCGGAGAACATGAAAAGGGATGATGCAATTAACCTAGCGATAAAGGCTATAGGCACTGCAATGAAAAGAGATGCTGCATCTGGTGACGGCATAGAGGTGGCAGTAATCTCCCCAAGCAAGGGATTTGAGTACCTGGACGAAAAAGATGTAATAAAAAGGGGAGAAAAGCTCGGAATTAAACTGGCTTAGGATGACACAGGCTACTGCGTGCTAATGGGAAAATAGGCATTGGCGCATAAAATTGATAATTAAGAGGAGTGGCGAAGTTATGGGAGTTGAAGCGGTTCTGCACAAAGCGGAGGGTATTATAAGGGAAAAGGTACCTGCGGGTATTGAGATAACGAAAATAGATTTTGAGGGGCCGATATTTGTGATTTACACAAAAAACTTGGAGGAGTTATCACAAAAGACCGATATTATAAAGAATATAGCCATGACCCTGAAGAGAAGAGTCGCTGTAAGACCAGACCCTTCGCTTTTAAAAGATGAAGACGAGGCACGAGAAAAAATACTGGAAATAATTCCAAAAGGGGCTGATGTTAAGCACATATATTTTGAACCAGAAACAGGGGAGGTTGTTATAGAGGCAATAAACCCAAACATTATCGTTGGACCCCAGAGTGATGTGCTAAATGAGATTAAAGCCAAGACAGGCTGGGTGCCCAAAGTCATGAGAGCCCCGCCTATAGAGTCCAAAGTTGTCAGGGAGATAAGGGATTATCTTCACAGTGTTGTTGAGGAGAGGAGAAAAATACTGAAAAAGGTTGGTACAAGGATAAATAGGGACAAGATAGGGGGCGAGGATACATGGATAAGGATGACCGCACTGGGGGGCTATCTGCAGGTGGGAAGAAGCGCTTCCTTATTGATGACTAGGGATAGCAAGATACTAATAGACTGTGGTCTTGACGTCTCCAACGCTAACAGCACCCCGTATTTGAACATACCTGAGGTCTTGCCCATAGAGAGCATAGACGCTGTTGTTGTCACACATGCCCACCTTGACCACTCGGGAATTGTGCCTGCTCTATTCAAATATAAGTACAATGGACCAATTTACTGCACTCCTCCAACACGAGACCTAAGCGCATTACTGCAACTCGATTATCTGAAAGTAGCTATTGGTGAGGGAAAGAAAGCACCGTATGAGTCTTCCCATATAAGGGAGGCGGTTAAGCACACAATAACCCTGAAGTATGGAGAGACAACAGACATATCGCCAGACGTCCGCCTAACGTTTCACAACGCAGGTCACATACTTGGCTCAGCAATTGCTCACTTCCATATAGGCGAGGGGTTATACAACATTGTATTCACTGGCGATATGAAATATGAGAAAACCTTGCTTTTTAATCCTGCAATCCATAAGTTTCCGAGGGCAGAGGCGCTTGTGATGGAGGCCACCTATGGTGGTTCTAGGGATATTCAGCCAACAAGGCAGGAGGCTGTAGAAAACATCAAAAACATAATAAAGAGAACTCTTGAGAGAAAGGGAAAGGTGCTGATACCTGTGTTTGCCGTTGGAAGGTCACAGGAGGTCATGATAGTACTTGAAGAACTCATGCGTTCTGGGGAAATACCAACAGTGCCTGTGTATCTTGATGGCATGATATGGGAAGCAACCGCCATACACACCGTTTATCCGGAATATCTGAACAGCGCCCTCCGCACAAAAATATTCCAGAAGGGCGAGAACCCATTTCTTTCTGAGGTTTTCAACCGCGTGGATAGCAGGGAAAAAAGAGAGAGTATAATTGATGATCCAGATCCTATGATTGTACTTGCAACCTCGGGCATGATGAACGGCGGGCCGGTAATCTCGTATTTTACAAACTGGGCTGATGATTCAAAAAACACACTAATATTTGTGGGGTATCAGGCAGAGGGGACATTGGGCAGGAAAATACAGAAAGGCTGGAAAGAAGTTGTAATCATGAAGATGGGAGAGCCCGTAACAATCCCCATAAACATGGATGTTGAGACTGTGGACGGCTTTTCTGGACATTCGGATAGAAGACAACTATTAAATTACGTGAGAAACATGGAGCCTAGGCCTGAAAAAATAATAATAAACCACGGGGAAGAATCAAAATGTTATGATTTGGCTTCTGCCATATACAGAAAGTTCGGAATAGAGACAAGGGCACCGAGAAATCTGGAGACTGTTAGG
>QMTG01000021.1 GCA_003649915.1 Thermoplasmata archaeon | reverse complement strand
ATGTTATGCCAACGATTATAGAGGCAAAGCCTGATATGCCAATTGTGAAGGAGGAGACTTTTGCTCCAATACTCTACGTGTTCAAGTACTCAACGATTGAAGAGGCTGTTAAGATTCATAATTCGGTTCCTCAGGGCCTATCTTCCGCAATATTCACCACCGATGTGCGAGAGGCGGAGTACTTCCTCTCCCATAAGGGCTCAGATTGCGGGATAGCCAATGTTAACACAAGCACTGCTGGAGCGGAGATCGGTGGAGCTTTTGGCGGTGAGAAGGATACTGGAGGCGGGAGAGAAAGCGGTAGCGATGCTTGGAAGTTCTACGCTAGAAGGCAGACCGTAACCATAAATTACGGGAAAGATCTTCCACTGGCGCAGGGTGTGAGGTTTGACGTTGAGTGAGGTGGTTAGTATGATATGGAATATTGAAAAGCCAAAAAATGAGATGGACAACATCCTTAGTTACTCCACAGGCACCAAGGAAAGAGAACTGCTTATGCGAGAACTTGAGAAAATTAAGGAGAGAACGGAGGAAATTCCCCTCATAATAGGCGGCAGGGAGGTAAAGACAGACGATATGATGGAGGTTAAGGCTCCGCATGATCACAGCATCGTTCTAGCAAGGGCGCACATGGCGGGGGAAAGCGAGTTATTGGATGCTGTTGAGAAGGCTATGGATGCATGGGAAAGATGGGCGAACATGGAGTGGTATCATCGTGCTGCTGTGTTTATGAAGGCGGCAGACATGCTTGCAGGGCCACGAAGAATAAGAAATATTGCCGCAATAATGATGAACATGTCCAAAACACCCTTTGAGGCAGAGATTGATTTAGCAGAACTCGTTGATTTCTGGAGATTTAATGCATATTATATGAAGTACATATATGAGCAGCAGCCTGATCAAGCACCTGGTGAGAAGAACAGGATTGACTGGAGACCTCTTGAGGGTTTTATTCTCGCAATACCGCCCTTTAACTTCTACTCCATCGGCGGAAATCTTCCAACTGCACCAGCGATTGTTGGAAATGTCGTCCTCTGGAAACCCTCAAGATGGGTGATATTCTGCAACTACGAAATCATGCGTGTGCTTATTGATGCTGGTCTGCCAGCCGGTGTTATAAATTTCGTCCCGTTTTCCAGCAAATACTCTGATGTCCTGCTAAGCCACCCGATGTTTGCAGGTCTGCACTTTACTGGAAGCTACGAAACCCTGACACTACTCTGGAGAAAGATAGGGGAGAATGTAACGAAGTATAGAAACTTTCCAAGAATAGTTGGCGAAACTGGAGGAAAGGACTTCATATTTGTGCACTCCTCCGCAGATGTGGACGAGGTTGTTGCCAATATAATACGGGGAGGATTTGAATATCAGGGGCAAAAGTGCTCTGCGGTTTCAAGAGTCTATGTACCGAGATGTATGTGGGATAAAATACGGGACGCTTTACTCAGAGAGTTGCCCAAGGTCAAGTATGGTCCTGTGGACGATCTGAGCAATTTCATGGGCGCTGTTATAAGTGAAGAGGCTTTCAATAAGATAGTGTCGTATATTGAATATGCCAAAGAATACAGTGACGAGTATGAGTTTGTGTATGGAGGAGAGTACGACTCAAGCAAGGGCTGGTTTATAGGTCCGACAGTGATTAGGGCATTGAATCCAAAGGGCAAACTCATGAGTGAGGAGATTTTTGGACCTGTTGTCACAGTGTACGTTTACGATGACGATAAATACGAGGAAACACTCAAACTGTGTGATGAAACATCACCCTATGGGCTCACAGGCTCAATATTTGCCAAGGACCGCGAGGCGATAGTAAAGGCTGAGCAAATGTTGAGGTATGCTGCAGGCAACTTTTACATAAACGATAAGCCAACAGGCGCCATTGTTGCAAGGCAGCCATTCGGTGGTGCTAGAAACTCTGGAACAAATGACAAGGCAGGCTCGTGGCTTAATCTGCTGAGATGGCTAAGCCCCAGAACAATAAAAGAGACCACAGTACCACCAAAGCGGTGGGAAAGAGGTTATATGAAATAAACCCCCTTTTAATTTTTATATGTGGAAGGAAAAATCATTTTAAACACAAACGAGCATATCCCATCCGTATGGAGGCAAATATTATCATACTGCTTGTGAGCGCCATCGTCCTCGCTGTGTGGCTCTATTTTGCAACAAGGCTTATAACTGGCTATGAAGATATTGATATCCTATACGTGGTAAGGCTTTTCATAACAGCAATAATTGTTGTTGCAATAGTGCCGATAATTGCTTCGGTATTTAATTTTGTTGGGGCTGGAGAAATATCCTCAATGATTGTTTTCCTCTCCACAATATACGTTGTGAGGTATATTATTGTTGAGTATGTGGAGGGCGATAATTGGCGCGATAGCATATGGATAGCATTTCTCTCCCTTGTTCTGGCATATGTAATATACATTATTCTGCTGAGATTTTTTGGTGTGAGGATAATAGTCCCATAGAAGGTGAAAAATATGGCTGATATTGGTGTGGAGGTATGCGGAATACGTTTGAAGCATCCCGTGATGTTAGCATCGGGCATACTGGGAATAAGTGCCGAAACGATGAAAAGGGCGGAAGAGGGTGGTGCATCGGCAGTCATTACAAAATCGTTCAGTATTGAGGAAAGGGCAGGGCATGAAAACCCAACAATCGCCCTCTTTAAGCATGGAATTCTCAATTCTATGGGTCTTCCAAACCCTGGTGCGAGAGCCATGGCAAAAGAGATTGAAAAAGCAAAGAAAATGTGCCGCGTGCCGATTATTGCATCTGTTTTTGGGAAAGACGCTGACGAGTTTGTTAAGGCGTGCGAAATTGCAAGGGATTCAGGCGCAGATGCTGTAGAGATAAACCTAAGTTGTCCTCATGTACCTGGGACTGGCATGGAACTCGGTGTTGATCCAAACGCTGTAAAGGAGATAGTAACAGAGGTAAAGTCTTGCATTGATCTACCAGTTTTTGTAAAATTAACACCCAACACTCACGCATTGCAAAAGATTGCATTAATGGCTGTAGAGGGCGGAGCAGACGCAATTGTTGCCATAAATACCGTGCGTGGTATGCTCATCAACCCCATGATGAAAAAGCCAGAACTTTCTACGATTTTCGGAGGGTATAGTGGTCCTGGCATCCTACCCATAGGCATATACTGTGTTTACACCATCTATAGCGCTGTGGGTCAATCTGTTCCCGTGATAGGTGTGGGTGGTATATGTAGGGGGATGGACGCAATACAATACTTTATGGCAGGGGCTAGCGCTGTGCAGGTCGGAAGCGCGGTCTACTATAGAGGTTATTCTGCCTTCTCAGAGATTGCTAACGAAATTGAGACATTCTTGGAAAATGAGGGGGTTAATAGCATAAGGGATATCATAGGAATTGCCGTGAGGTGAGGACGTGCGCGAGGTTGTTGAGGTGCTTGAAAACAACAGGGTCGCAAAAAATGTTCACACGATAAGGTTTAGATGGAAAAGGGATGCCAGGCCCGGTCAATTTGTAATGGTATGGATACCCGGAAGCGGTGAGGTTCCTCTCAGCCTGTCGTATGTGGGCGATATTAAGGGAATAACTGTAAAAGTCGTGGGTGAGACAACAGAAAAAATTGCCAGGCTGAAAACAGGAGAGAGGTTTGGTATCAGGGGACCATACGGAAACTCGTACTCTTACGCCAATAAAATACTTGTTATTGCTGGGGGGACAGGAATGTGTTCTCTAGCTCCAGCCATCGAAATGGCTCGAGTTAATTATAAGGTCGCATTTATAAAGGTGTTTTTTGGAGCAAAGTCAGCGGAAGATTTATTCATGCTCGATAGAATTGAAAAGTTCGCCGACGCCCTCGTAATTGCCACAGAAGACGGATCACTGGGGAAAAAGGGCCTGATAACAGACTTTGCACTCCCTGAAATAAAAAAAGGCTTTTACGACATAGTTTGGACATGCGGTCCCGAGGCTATGATGATTCCTATTGTTAAAAAGTGTCTTGCTGAGGGTGTGAATGTTGAAGCCTCCCTTGAGAGATACATGAAGTGCGCTATCGGGGTCTGCGGCTCATGCGCTATTGGAAGATTTCTTGTGTGCAAAGATGGGCCTGTGTTTGACACAAAAATTCTATCTGAAATTATTAATGGTCTTGGAAAAGTGCGAAGTCCCTCTGGAAGGCTTATTGATTATGCGGAGCAGTCATAAATAACAATCACGTTTTTCCATGATATCCAGTGCCTTGTCAAAATAAAAATAAAAAATAAAAGGGGTCAAGGGCGTTAATAGCCCTTCACTTTTTCAGCGCCTGTGACTATTCTCACATCCACAGAGCAAATCACTCATTATTCTTTGATGAGCAGTTTTGCTCCGCACTTGGGGCATGGGATAAGTAGTGGGCGTTTTGTTGATGTAACCTCTGTTATCGTCCCGCACTTCGGGCATTTAACCTTTACTGGTGCAACCTTTTCCTTTGCCTCCTCCGCTTCTTCGGCTTTCTTCTCTGCCTCCTCCGCCCTCTCTTCTTTGGGCGCCTCAGCTTTCTTTTCTTCCTTCTCTTCCACTTTTTCCTCTCTCTCCTTTGGTATTTCGATTTTTCTCGGAGCTTTCGGTGCAAGTACTTCGGGCATAGCCTTCTTGCCAGGAGCAATAAGTTCGGGCTTAGCTCTCCTCCTAGCAGCGAATAGGAGTATTATTATCCATATTATAGATGCCACTATCAAGCCAAATAGCAGCGGTGTTGTTGCTTCCTTGGATGTTACTTGGTCAAGAAGTGTGGCGCCTGCAACGTTGACCTTAGCCACATCTGTCTTTGGCTCTTCACCCACCTGCACGCTTATTGTGTATGTGCCCTTGCTCTTGGGTGTCCATGTAACCTTCACAGGCACCGTGCTTCCTGCAGGCACGTTCACAGTCTTTGACCCTATCACGGCGTTATTTGCATAGAACACCACGTTTACCGAAGTTGCATCCATATTGCCCTTATTCGTTACATAGTAGGTAAGGGTAACCTTATCTCCAGCCTTTGGCGTTGTTGTAGAGATGGCAAACTGCTCAGTGCTCGGTCTCTCAATCACAGGCTTTACACTCTTTATAACAACCGTTATGCTATCGGTGACTGATGAATCGCCCAGCGATGTTGCCTTTATTTCCATCGTATACTCGCCTATCTCGGCACCAGATGGTGGTGTTACTTTAACATTGACAACGCCCATGCTGTCCGCTGCTATCGTATCTGTGATGGATGGTGTTACAGACCATGCCTGTAAGGCGCCTGTGGAGTTCTTGACAGTGTATGAAAGCATATAGGAATCATCAGTGTTTCCTGTGTTCTTGACAAAGAGGACAATAGCACCCTCTGGGCTCTCCTCGCTCATATCTATTTCAACTAGCACGTTATCTGTGCTGAGTTCAACTCCATACTTGTACTTCTTCTCTATGCTCTCAACGGTCGGTCCAACTTTTTGCGTACTCTCGCCGTACAACTCGCCATCATACGCTACAAACTTGTATGTATATGTGCCCTCGCTCAGGTTTGAAATTTCTACGTAATATGTTGCACCATTTACATAGTCCGGAACCTTATCCAGTAGTATCATGCTCTTGTTCACGACCTCAATTCCATTCTGTAATAACACTGCGTACACCGCTTCTGCAGCATCACCATCATCGTCTTTGTACTCTACTGTGAAGTTGAATACTGTGTCTACATATCCTTTGCTCGGGTCAACCTTTGGATTCGAAAGCACTGGCTTCTTATCAGGTATCTCATTCTCGGCGCTCACCTGAGTATAACTCATCACGTTGCCCGACATATCCTCAATGTCAGATGCAGAAACCATGATAACGTCGTTCCTGTTCATCTTAGTATCAATCTTCAGCGATACGCTGCTTCCAGCGTACGTTAGTGATTTAATCGTAGCCTGCACACCACTCACTACCACAGTAAACTGATCCTTTGTCGGACTTACAATATCCTCGCTAAACTCAATGTCTACAGTATCCTCAGATGTTGCCTTTGCGCTCTCAATCTCAGGCTCCAACCTATCCTCTGCCGTTATCGATCCACCAGACCTTGGATTTCCAGCCTTATCCTTTATCTCGCCTGTGAGGGTCACCACAACAACCTCTCCAGTCTCTATTGACGGCGTGAAGTGTAATTCGACCTCATCATTTCCACTCATGGAAGCACTTGTTACCCTCCTTCCGCCAGAGATTGCAAAGTCGTCCTTCTCTACGCTCTGCGAATCTATAATCTCATCAAATTTTAGAATAACACTTGTGGTTGTGGATGTCCATGCTTCTTCTATTGTAGGCGCTATTTTATCCTCAGCATCCTTTGTTACAGGGTCATTTGCGTTGCCCGCGTTATCCACAACAGCACCTGCATTTATTGTTACAGTGGGCGTTTCATCGGCATTCATAGTGTCGAGCAGCGAAACCTCAAGTACAGCATCAGATATTTGCGTTATATCGGAGATATCGTGCCCATCAACATCTATTTGCTCGTCTCTCACAAGAGTTATCGCCTCGCTGAACTCTATGCGGAGAGTTGTGTAGGTGTGTGTGTAGACTTCCTCAACAGCGGGCGGCATGCCGTCCGATGCCCTAACCTCGCTCTTGTTCTGTGTGTTACCGCAGGCATCGCTTATCTCGCCAACGAGTTTGACAATAGGTGTAGCATCAGTGCTCATATCATAAAGGAGAGTGAGCGTCGCATACTTTGTTGTGGTATTGTTTGGTTCGACATCAACCACGGTATTTAACTCAACTTCAAAGTCTGATGCATTCAAGTTCTCAACAACCTCACTGAACTCCACCTTTATCTTATCCTTTGATATCGTTTTAGCACTCACAATCTTTGGAGGTATTTTATCTCCTGCAACCACTGTGATATCACTCAGCGGGTTGCCCTTAAGGTCATCAATCTCGCCGATTATCCTGACTGTGGGTCTTGCATCGGTGGGCATTGAAGACACTGTGAGCACGACAACATTGTTCGTAACGTTGTACGAAAGCACATCTCTGTAGTCCGTAGCGCTCGTCACATTTATTCTGAAGTCTATTGCGGAGACGCTCCCAGCATCCACGTCTTCACTGAAAACGAGTTCAATTTCTGTTTCACTCTTTGCATATGCCATACTGAGCTCAGGAGGCGCTTTATCCACAATAGTATACTTGAGTGTGGGACCATACAGCGTGTTTCCGCTCTTATCCTTTATTTCGGCTTCAGATGTAAGATTGAGATACAACTCCTTGGCGTCTGTTGGTATTTTGTTCAGAAGTTTAATCAATACCTTATTGAACTCCACAGAAATGCTGCTTATGGTCAGTTTACTCCCTTTATGTGTTATGTAGTAATATTTCGTATTTTCCGCCGAGGTGCTGCTGACATTTTCGCTGTAAATCACTTCAATCTCAGTTGTTGATTTAAGATATACTGCACTTATCACGGGAGCTACACCATCTTTTGCATCAACTTCATCGAATGTTTGTTCGTTGCCATTCTTATCCGCAACGCTTCCAACAATTCTTACTTTTGGCTTGGCATCCGTTGCAAGGGATATGGGCAAAGTAATGTTTACTGCTGTATCATTTATTGGTGTTATGGTGGATGGGTTCATGGTTGTACCCTCGTACATTATCTCTATATCCGACCACGTTATCGATGCCATATCCATGTCCTCGCTAAACACAACCTCAATATTGTATCTGGTTGTTGTTTTTGCGTTTCGAAATTCGGGTGGGATGCCATCCTGTGCCTCATAACTGTCAATGCTCTTTACGTTGTTCGCTTCATCAATCATGTTTTGTACTGTTACGTTGGGCTTTGGTGATGTTGTTGGCAACTCATTAGTTAGATAGATCATTATACTTTGTATATAATCGGCGGATTTGTTGTATTCTAGGCTTGAAATGGCATACTGCGTGCCATCGAACTCAACACTAATGTCATTCTTAGAGGGTGGGTTGATGTATTCGCTGAACACTACGTATATTTCGTTCTTTGCCTTCGCCTCAGCCCACGAAATTTCCGGCTCTATCTTGTCGTCAGCTCTTAATGTGATGTTAATAATGCTGTTCGTGCTTGCGTCCTTAACGCCTGTGATGGTCACATTAGGTGTAGCATCAGTACTCATACTCGGTGCAACCTCTAATATCACAATTTTATCGCCATTGAGCACGGCACTTTTCACAGCGTAGCCTTCTACCGCAAAATTACTCTCATCCTCTGCACTGCTCTGTAATAACTGCTCCGAAAATTCTAGCCTTATATGGCTCTTGTCATAAGCCTCCGCCACTACAACCTCTGGAGGTATTTTATCAGACGCAACCACATAATTCCCTGCAACCAATTTGTTTCCAGCAGCATCGGTCACGTCCTTGGATAAAGTTACAGTAGGCTCAGCATCTGTAGGCAGATCACTCAGCAATACTATCTCCACACATCTCTTATCTTGCGATACATCTACGTATAGTACTTGGTATGTTGTGCCATTATAACTCACATCAAAGTATGTAGAATCCATGTAAGATGCGCTCTCGTCAGATAACGCCTCGCTGAATACAACAGTTATCCTATCCTTAGCAATAGCTTTTGCATCCTTTATTTCAGGTCCAATGCCGTCCTCAGCGGTCACTGTTATCTTAGAATTCTGGTTGGCGTTCATATCCATTAGGGCACCGGCATCTATGGTTATGGTGGGCCTAGCATCGGTAAACATTTCCTGCGTCAGTTCTATGTATACAATATTATTAGTAACACTTACGTCCTTTATCTGATAATCACACGTTATCTTTGACTCGTCAATTATCTGCACATCCTCGGAGAACTCCACCCTTATTGCAGTCTTATTCCACGTTTTTGCATCCTTAATAACAGGTGGTGCTTTATCAGTGGCATTCACCTCCCCACTCGATTGCACATTTCCATTTGCGTCTTCAATTTCGCCCACAAGAGTTATTGTTGGTGTGGCATCTGTATCTATCGGTGCACTGAGGGTTATGGTCACGGTATCGCCCGATGTTGTGACACTATCTATCGGATAACCGACACTAGAGTATTTTACTTCAAAGTCTTCTTTGGATACACTGCCAGCCGATAAAGCCTCAGAGAACATCACTTCTATCGTTGTATCAGAAATCAATTTAGCGCCATCCGATAACATTTCTGGTGGAATGTTGTCGTAAGCTATTCTCGTATATGCTGCTATTTCATTGCCTGCAGTATCTTCTATTGCACCATCACTAAACTCAACCTCGGGCTCCTCATCCGTGTCTATGGATACAGATATGTTCAGCAGTATTGTATCGTTCTGCCCGAGATAGTACGATATTTTGTTGGGATGAATCTCATAGTCATCAAATCTTACCCAGATAAGGCTTAAGTCCGCAGAACTTATGTTCACATCCTCGGAAAACGCCACTTTTATCTGTGTCTTTGTGCTCGTCCATACTCCCGTAACTTCGGGCGGTACACCATCCTTCGCACTCATCTCTATATCCTCATTGTGCTCATTGCCCGACTTATCGGCAACTGCACCAGCCATTATTACAACTTTAGGCATCGAGTATGTGCTCAGCGATTGCGATGGAACAAGCCTTATGATGTTCTCAGTATCGTATGAGGCGGAGGTTGGTGATAGATCATCAATTAAGAATTTGGACGTGTCTAGTGGTCTACCATCCAGTGCTTCCTTAAAGTATATTCTAACAACAATGTTACCGCCAATTTTCTCAGTTTTTATTTTATCAATGGGTGGTGCTATACCATCTTCCGCCTCCTCTATAATAAGGTCCTTATCATTGCTGTTTGCCCCAGCTGTGGAGTTATCCGCTATAGCTCCGGCCTTAACGACGACATTAGGCTTTGCATCTGGATCTAACACAGATGCTGGCTGTAGTAGCAATGTGGTAGCGTTCTTAGACATAATGTCTGCTACATTTTCTCCATCAATTTCATATTTTGTTTTATCTGTTGTAAACCAGCCAAGTTCTTCGCTAAACACAACCTTCACCCAGTACACTCCATCTCTTTCGCATGTCTCGGCACTTATTATCACAGGCGCCATCTTATCGTCGGCGGTTAGTGCCATACTCTCATCGTTTGAGTTCCCCTCATTATCAACAGTTCCTCCTGCTAGAACACGAACCTCTGGTGTTTCATCGGTATGCATTTTATCCGAAAGGTACAGTATAACAACGCTGTTATCATCTGCTGATAGATTCGCATTCTCAATAGTATGCCCTGCAACCACGAAATTATCGCAGAATATAGTACCACTCTTGAGTTCTTCTGTAAAGTATAATTTCACCTTCTGCTCATCCACAGCTTCAGCCTTCTTAAGCACGGGTGCTACTTTATCCTGAGCCCATATCCTCTGGGTCTGCACGTCAGAACCCTTCAGCACGTTGCCAGCAAGGTCCTTAACTTCCTGATCAGTTTTGAGAGTTACTCTTGGTGTTATATTTGTTGTCCCGTTCTCTACTTCTAATATGCTACAGTTAAGCTCCAAAATTACCGTTGACCCATTAACTGATGCAGACCTTATAACAAGGGGTGGCTCTGCAATTACAAAGTCCACATCCTGTACGCTATCTGGATCAAGACTTTCGCTGAAGTAAACCTCAATATGTTTGATGTCAACAATCGCTGCACCATTTATCCTAGGCGGAATACCATCGCCGCACGTCTTTGAATCGTGCTCTGCAAGGTTACCATTTGTATCATAAACATCGCCCACTATGCTTACAGTGGGCTTAGCACCAGTGCCCATCTGGGAGCGATTAATTGTGAGATTCACCTCCTTATCATACACACTTATGTCCACTATTTCCAAGATTATACCGTTGAGGGTTACTCTGAACTCCGATTTGTCTATAGGCTTTTTAAGCGGCTCACTGAAGGTTCTGTTTATGTTACTCGGCTTTACAGTTGTAGCGCTAACCATAACGGGTTTTACCTTATCCTCGACATCCACAATATTCGTTTGCACATCATTATAACTCATATCCTGTATTTTTCCATTTATCGTTATTTTAGGCGTCGCCTCTCCAGGCAAACTGTCTGCCATTTCAAGATACAGTCTATTCTTGTATGACTGATAATACCCAACAGATGCAACAGAATACTGCTGGGAATTCCACTCCACATTGAAAATATTCGGATCTGTTATCTCAAATACATCCTCGCTGAACACTATATGTACTGCAGTACCGTTCTCAGCAGTATACGCCTCGATAATTTTCGGTCCAATACCATCTTTTGATGATGTACTACTCTCAGCAATATAATTACCGCTTAAGTCCTTGACTCCACTTATAGTTATGCTTAATATCTCATCAGACTCTATAACATCATTCAGCATGACTGTAAGAGTCTTATCACTTACCACAGGACTCGACCACGTTATACCAGTGCCATCCTCGTGCCTGATATCTAGGCTTAATCGACCCAAATCGCTACTTATGGGCTCAGTGAAGTTTATTGCGAGTTTATAACTACCATCATACCGAGTTATTGCGTAGTCAAGTTCAGGCCTTATTCCATCGGTGGTTTTCTTTGTTTGCAGTTTTATCTGATTACCAAAGTTATCAAATATCGTACCTACGATCTGGACACTAGGAGTTATGTTTGTCCCTGGAAGTTCTTTAATAGGCACAATTATGTAATCATCGTAAACCTGCGGTTGCTCGGTACTTGTGTAGTTAGTTCCACTATATGTTATTATAAAATCAGATGCTTGAACAGACGTTGCATCTATATGCACATAAGCACCGTATTTATTTGTATCAAGAGCCACTGTTATGTTTATGTAATCCTCATAGCCCTCAGTAGTGTAAACCCTCATAGTCTCCGCACTGCTCATATATGGTTGTACATCGGCACTAAGCCCATCATCTGCCCTTACTTCGCCACTTGACAGAGCGTTACCACTGGCATCTTTGACCCCATCTCCAACTATCGTTACATTTGGCCTATCTCCCGCCATAAGTCCCGTAACGTTCAGAAGAACATTCTTCGATGTTATTTCATGTATGCCCTGTATTGTTCCAATGTCTACAGCAAAGTCTGAAGCGCTAACACTGCTCATATTTATAACCTCAGAAAATACCACTTTTACATAACTCGTCCCAGTATCTTTGTCAAATCCCGTTACTGCAGAGAGCATAATAGGTGCAAGACCATCTTGAGTGCTTGGCCACGGGCTTTGTTGTCCTGCTTTCAGGCTGTTGTTATATAAGTCTTTCACGCACGCTGTGGAATTTAGCACAACATTTGGTCTATCACCAGTGCCTAACTCTTTGTCCAGTGTTAGATACACATACTTACCTGAGACAT
>QMTG01000020.1 GCA_003649915.1 Thermoplasmata archaeon | reverse complement strand
TGCTTGGTCTTGTAAACCGCGATAAAATCGTAAATTGCGAGCCCAACCATGAATATTATTGAGGGAATTATTGCAAGGGAAACACCAAGTACGGCTATTATCCCACCTCCTACTATAATTGCTACACCATCCATAAGATACCAGGTAGGCCTTCTAAATGTGAAATACATAAAAAATACCGTGATCAGCACTGAGGAAATGAAGGCTATCGTATCACTCAAAACAGTGATAAGAAGAAGATAAACTATGTAGAAAAAGGTGTAAATTATCGCTCCCATGAACACATATCTTATTGCTCTCTCCCCAAACAATCGCACAATGAGCAAAATTATCGCTGTAACAACAAGGAAAAGTGCGAGGTAAAGGATGGAGTTTACAGGGTTTTCGGGGTTTTCAAATGCGGAGACTCCCATGCTTTTAAACGGGACAACGAGTATAAGGGCTAAGAATTGGGCATTAAGAAATAGAAAGGCCGATATGAGAACAGTGGTCAGATGAGATGAATACTCAACATCATGGGTTGGTAACTCGCACACCTTTCAATCCTCCATTGTATACATTCCGTAGGACTCGATCAATTTTTCTTGTTGCGCCCAAAATTCTCACACCCTCTTTAAGTTCTTCGCTCTGCATCATAAAGTATTCGTGCTCAAAAATTATAAAAATCACCTGACAACTCTCCCATGTGCGATCTTGCCTGATATCCTCTCAATTTTCACCCTTACCCTGCTCCCCCTGGAAACCCCAGGTATGAAAATTGTGTAATCACCGATATAGGCAATCCCGTCCCCCTTTCCCCCAACACCCTCAACCAAGACATCATACTCATGCCCAACCCTCACATCAATCCGTGGCTGAATCTTAGCTACCCTTTTTCCACTAATCGCCCTCTTTGCTCCACATGCCATGCACTCTATCATGAGTATTCTTCCCTCTTTCACCAAGACTGTATCAGGCCTTCCACATTCTGGGCAAAGAACGTAAATTCTTGCGTATTCGTCTATTTTTTCGTCAATTTCCTCTCCCGTGAGTTTCCTCTTGAATATAGCCCTCCTACCATCAACCACCCCAGCAGTTCCGAGTTCTCTGAGCAAATACTGTAGTATGTGATTCTGGTCTCTGTTAAGCTTTGATACAATATCTGCAAAATTTCTCAAAATGGTGTTTCTTCCCTCCACAATAACGTCCGCCTTTGGAATTTCAAATCTCTCCCTCCTAATAACCCTCTCGGGAAGTTTGCTCCTAGCCCGTTCAAGCAGTTTGAAATAATCGTATTTGTCTCCCATTGGGGAGGGATAAAAGTCAGGAAACTAAAAAGATTTTCCCCAACGAGATGGCACAGGGCAACTATTCCTTTTCTTCCTCAGTCTTTTCCTCCTCCTTCGCCACACCGCCCTTCCCATAACCAGTGCGTATGTATCTTGGGAAATAGCGAAGCACTACAATATCTCCTATAGATGCAACCCACCTGTATGGTATGGCAATATTTATCCCACCCTCCACGAGCAAAGGGTTGGGCTTTTCCACATACAGGGCATACACTTGGTTCTTATCTATGTCTATGATCACATCCTTAACCATGCCGACAAGTATGGCTTTATCAGTGTACACCTCAAGCCCTATGATATCGGATATATCCATCAGCATGGTAATCCCTCTGTAACGTAAAAGGCAAAACCATTTATTAGTTTTTGGATGATAGCACAGCAATGATTGATTTAACATAAAATTCCCCCATAAACTAAATATATGCAAAAATAATATAGGGCTGAGGGGAGGAGCATTGGCAAAAAAACTGGTAGTGTGCGTAGATAGGGATGACGATTTGGGGGAGAAGGCAAAAATTTCGGGCCCAATCATAGGAAGGGAAAATGTGTTAAGGGCTGCTGTAGCCTTAGGATTAAAAGATCCTGAAGACTCGGATTCTAACGCTCTCTTCTACGCAATCAAACTTTACGATGATCTTGTAGCCGAGGAGGACGCCGAGGTTGCAGTAATCACGGGGAGTATCAAACTGGGCAAAGAAGCTGACAGAAAAATATCAGAGCAATTGGATGATGTTTTGCAGAAAACAGGAGCAAATGAAGTATTGCTCGTCAGCGATGGGGCGGAGGATGAAGCAATATATCCGCTAATAGCATCAAGGGTTAAAATAGGTGGTGTAAGAACGGTTTACATAAAGCAAAGTCCCAATGTTGAGAAATTCATACACACTGTTCTCCGCACACTAAAGGAGGAGAAGATTCAAAGAAAGGTTTACGTGCCTTTAGGAATTGCCCTTCTTATATACAGTCTCGCCTCTCTTGTGGGTCATCCATCTGCAGGGCTCGGAATAATAGGGCTCTCTCTGGGTATATACTTTATGATACTGGCTTACAACTTGGAGGACAAATTTTTGGTAATATATGAGGATATGAAAGAGAGTATAACAAGGGGTGGAATACTGGCGCCTTTCGCCATGGTGGCAATGACTCTTAGCATTGTTGGAATAATGCTTGGATCTACTCAATTTTTTATGCTCCAAAACCTACCAATAGGGTATAGAATAGTCGAAGCCGTATCCATAGCTCTTCTATGGCTCATGCCCGCCCTTATAATATACGTTAGTGGTAAAATAGCAGATTGGTGGGTAAGGGAAAGGGTATTTCACACCACAGCATTTACAATCATGATAACACTAATAGCGCTCAATTTTCTAATAATGGGTTCCATGGAAATGATTAAAATGATTGTGGAGTTCATGTACTATGGTGCAATAAGTTCGTCACACATCACACCACTAATAATTGACTATATAATTGGGATAATGATAGGAATAGCCGGCGGATACATATACCGATACATTAAAAAGAGGGAGAGCGTTAGCCCCAGTGCGGCAGAGTGAGGGAAGGCTATGGACTTTGAATATGTAGCACGAAAATTGTATCGTTCAGGGGCTAAAATGAACGAAATTGTGCAAACTTTGAAGAATATGGGCGCAGATGAAGAATTTTCAAGGGCGCTTCTTGAAGAGATTTCGAATTCTGAGAATATTAATGATAGTTTTGTTGGATATGTATGTAATTATCCAAAAAGTGAAGTAAGCGCTACAGAGGCTGGTGTTGGGTGTAGGGGGATGGGAGATTTCTATGTGCATAGAAAAATAGCGGAGATAATTGGCAGAACAAGTGCAATCATTGACCCATCATCAATGGATGATGGTGGCGCAGTTATTTCACAGGCTGGGGACGATAAGAAAATAGTGGTTGCGGTAGATGGCATGCATTCCCGCCTTGGGAATTTTCCATTTCTTGGTGGCTTCCACGCGGCAAGAGCAGCACTCAGGGATATTGTTGTCATGGGTGCAGAACCGTTAGCACTATTCGCAGATGTGCATCTCGGTACAGAGGGTGATGTTGGAAAAATATTCGACTATACCGCTGGAATAAGTGCCGTCGCTGACGTGCTTAATGTTCCGTTGGTGTCGGGAAGCACGCTGAGGATAGGTGGCGATCTCGTGGTAAGCGATAGGCTTATGGGCTCTGTTGGTGCTGTTGGGTTAGCGTCCAAAATCGTTCCAAGGAATTATGCGAGGGAGGGCGATGTTATTTTAATGAGCCTAGGATGCGGCGGTGGGACGATAACCACAGCAGCAATATTTCACGGTTGGCACGAGGTGGTAAAGATCACGCTGAACTTGGACTTCTTCAAGGGCGCTATACCCCTAGTCAGGAGTGATTTTATAACAAAACTGCACTCAATGACAGATGTCACAAATGGTGGGATAAGGGGTGACGCCCATGAAATATCTGAATATTCTGGGAAGAAGATAGTGCTAGACTATGAGGCTCTCAGAATGACCGTACACCCTAAAGTGCTTGAGATGCTTGACGCCCTAGATATAGACTTTATGGGAGTGTCAACGGATTCCCTACTCATAATCGTGAATAAAAAATTGGCAAAGGATGTTGCCTCATTTGTTGAAGAACATGGTCTTCCTATGTTTTTTGTGGGCGAGGTTAGGGAAGGACATGGGGTTTACCTTAAAAAGGACGGAAAAGAAGTAAAGATGATGCCTGAGTTCAGAGAGGCTCCCTATACTCCCGTGAAAAGGGTTGTTGGAACTGCCGTGCCTAAAAACTGGGAGAGGGCGAAGAGAGCGATAGATGACGCCGCTATAAAAGCCGTAGAAAAGAGGAAAAAAATTAAAGAACTCTTGTTTGGCAAGTAGTTGTCAGTGAGCGTCCCCGAACAAAAAGAGTTAAATACATTTACATATTTACATATGAAAATATGTGTGAGATAAAAGATTTAGCGCGCATATTTAGGGCGCTGGGGAACGAAACAAGACTGAGAATACTGATGATGATAAAAGACGGCGAGAGGTGCGTGTGCGAGATTGTGAGCGCTATTGAAAGAGCCCAGCCAACAGTATCCATACATCTAAGAAAACTTGAAGATCTTGGGATAGTGTCTTCAAGAAAAGAGGGAAAAAGCGTCTACTATCGCATAGTCGATGATAGAGTTATTGCTATTATAAAAATGCTGTGCATATAGGAGGAAGAACCATGAAAAGTGCGCACAGAATGAAAGTATGCAAATGTGATATTCTCAAGAATTTTTCGCCTGCATGGTTTGCGTCGGTCATGGGAACAGGTATAGTCGCAGTAACAACCAAGATATACTCTGCATACATCCCCTACATACGCCCACTATCGTCAGTCCTTTTATTTGCAAACACAGTACTATTTTTCATACTACTCATACCTTGGTTGCTTAGGTGGATTTACTTTCCAGACCATGCATTGGCAGACCTGAAACATCCGATAACATCAAACTTCTATGCCACACTTCCTGTGGGGATGCTCGTCTTGTCTGTAGATTACGTTATAATAGGTAGTAATCAGGCACTGGCAAAGGTATTCTGGCTTGCAGGATCTGTGCTCACGTTCTTTTTTGGCGTATTAACCCCCTATATAATGTTTAAAGGCGAGCATGTGAAAATTGATCATATAAACCCAGCATGGTTCATCCCTCCAGTTGGCCTTATAGTCATACCCATATCTGGATCCATGCTCCTCAACGATTTTCATGGAATTATGTACGAGTTTGCTCTTCTTTTGAACTACATTGGCTGGGGAGCGGGTTTCTTCATATACCTTTCTCTCCTATCACTTTGTATATATAGATTCATATTACACACCCCTCTACCGAACATTTTGGCACCCACAGTATGGATAAATCTTGGCCCAATAGGTGCGGGCACTGTAGCGCTCATAAATTTGGTAAAGTATAGCGGGTTTATACAAATTAAAGAGCCTCTCTTTGTCTTTTCCCTCATTTTCTGGGGCTTTGGAATATGGTGGGTGATAATTGCAATTTTACTCACCATTCACTACATCAGAAAGTTATCTCTCCCCTATGCGCTATCTTGGTGGGCATTCACATTCCCACTAGGTGCTTATGTTTCAGCATCCCACGCCGTAAGCACAATCCTCAACATCCATGTTATTGACTATATAGGATTCTCCCTATACATACTGCTCCTATTTCTATGGGCTATAACGTCTGCCACCACATTGAGACACCTTATTAATGGTGATTTATTTGTGTAAGTTGCTTTATAATTGGCAAACCTTGCACACTACATAAATACTTTTATAGAACGTAACCTTTGCCACGCACGGTGATGACTCATGAGCGCTGAAAATCTAAAATCAATAGAAAATGCCATTGTTGAGGCACTAAAGATCGCCGAGACCAGGTTGCCAGCAGATGTGTTGGCTGCCCTTAAGAAGGCGTATGAGGAAGAAGATAGCGCCCTTGCAAAAACTCAGCTCAGGGCTATACTCAAGAATGTGGAATTATCTGAGAAGCATTCCCTACCTATGTGTCAAGATACGGGCTTGCACACTTTTTTTGTGGAAGTTGGTGTGAGCAGCGATATAAATCCAATCACAATGATACAAATAATAAAGAACGCCGTGGTCAGAGCGACAAAGGAAATACCCCTGCGACCAAACACTGTAAACCCTTTCACAGGAGAAAATCCCGGAGACAACACGGGCAGGTACGTTCCTTATATATCCTTTGACTTTGTGGAGGATAGTAAGACGAGAATAATGATTATGCCAAAAGGCGGGGGGAGCGAAAACGCCGCAGCCCTAGGAATGCTGAGCCCTGGTCTTGGACTAAAAGGGGTGAGAAATTTTGTTCTCGAGCATCTGGCCAAGGTTGCAGATAAGGCGTGCCCGCCCATCACGGTAGGGATAGGCATAGGCGGTGGAGCAGACCTGTGCATGAAGTTGGCAAAAAAATCTCTTCTTAGACCCATAGGTGTGAGACATTCCGATAACGCAATAGCAAAATTTGAGGAAGAGATGCTTGACGCAATAAACAACCTAGGCATAGGCGCAATGGGGGTCGGAGGAAAAATAACAGCCTTGGATGTGCACGTTGAGTGGGCTCATCGTCATCCTGCATCCCTGCCTGTGGGTGTTGTTGTGCAGTGCTGGGCTGCTAGAAGGGCAACAGTCATAATAGATGAGAGCATGAATGTAAAAATTGAGGGTTTATGATGGAGGGAGATGCATGCAATATAGGATGAGAACACCAATAAGGGATGTTAGAATGCTGAAAGTCGGCGATGAGGTGTACGTAGATGGCGAAATATTCACAGCAAGGGATGAGGCGCATAAGAAGATGATGGAATCTAAGGAAATACCCTTTGATCCATCAGCCATGCCTCTTTTTCACTGCGGACCCGTTGTTAAAAGAGTTGATGGGCGTTGGGAAGTGATAGCAGCAGGACCGACAACGAGTGCTAGGATGGAAATATTTGAGGATAAGTTTATAGAGAAATTCAAAATAAAAATGATAATTGGAAAGGGAGGCATGGGGGAGAGGACATTGAAAGCGCTCAGAGAGCACGGTGCAGTATACGCGATGTTTACAGGAGGCGCTGGTGTTCTGGCAGCGAGGAGTATAAAGAGGGTAAAAGAGGTGTACTGGCTTGAAGAACTAGGCATGCCGGAGGCTGTTTGGATATTCGAGGTTGAAAACTTTGGCCCATTGGTTATAACAATGGATTCTCATGGGAATTCATTGCACCGTGATGTTAGGAATAGAGTTATGGATAGGTTGAAAGGGATGGTAGCCGAGCATGAGGGTTGAAATAATAAAAAAGTATGATGGTAGGGAATTGAAAGAAATAATGGAAATAATGGCGAAAAAGTACGATAAGATAGAGAACTTGATGCAAAGAGTTGAAACTAACAAGTGCAGAAACCCAAGGGAAGTTGATGACTATATGGTATGGGATTCCCTGCTTAATGGTGCTGAGTATGAGAGAAAAACGATTATCAGTATGTACGAGTTTTTTAAGTATATAAGTCCAAAAAGGATGGAATTGCTCTCGTACCTCATCCAAAGTGGATGCCCACAATCAATAAGAGCATTAAGCGAAAAACTTCGAAGAAATTACAAGAACGTATACGATGATTTGATAGCCCTAGAGCGATTCGGCTTAATACGCATGGAAAGGGTTGGAAGGAGGCGGATACCAAGGGCGCTTGCCGACACAATAGTTATAAGTTTAAAGTGACAGCAATCGAGCACTGCCACATCTTGTTTACATTTTATACCATAATTATATTTATGGTATACTGGCAATCAATTTTACGTTTTATACCATAATAGCGAATAGCAACGAATTTTACTTAGATTGAGCGAAACATATATAAATAGTGTGGGCATTTGGTGATTAATGATGAAGGTGCTCGCGAGCAAAGTGGATGATGTTGCATTTGAAATAGGGCGAAAGTATGACGGCATTATATGGGTGTTAAGGGATGGAGAGATGTATCTGGCGCACAAAGACCTTTATTTCACTGATGGGCAGAAATGGTACTGCGTCCCAATAGATGCTCTTGAAAGCATAAGTGTGGTGAGTGAGAACCCATTGAAGGTCAAGTTTTCCCTGCCAAATGTAAATGTTATAGTTACGGGAAAAAACGCCTCCCGCCTCCTTGCTCTTCGCCATCTTCTTCTCCCATATATACATGATAGGGAGATTAGAGAAATAAAAACCGTACTCAAACTTTGGTATCTTGGCATAAGGAGTACAGAAGGAATAGCCACGGTGCTTGAGTCTGAGTTAGAAAAGGTGAAAGCTATTGTGTCAAGAGCCATGGGTGAGGGGTACATAGATAAAAACGGAGATTTGACGGAAAAAGGCTTATCGGTTTTCAGTGAGGAAGAGGTCAAACTGTTAAAGGAGGTTCGAAATGGTTGAGAAGGAGGCTGTGCCAAGAACTTTTGGAAGCTTTGCCAAAACGTTGGCGATATATCAGAAGTTGACCAAGATGGAGACTGCTTTGACAACAATGATTGAGCGGTCAAAAGTTCCCGCCTCCGAGACGAGAAAGTTACTGCGGTGCACTACCGTAGAGCAGGCTGAGAATGTGCCCCTATACCAATATATGAGAGATATGTTCAATGAAATAGGTTTTGGTGACCTTCGCATATCTTCAATAGATAAGTTCATTATAAGATTTTACGTTGAGGATTCGCCAGTAGCCAAACTATACGATATAAAGGGCAAAAAAACGTGCTATATAACGGCAGATGCGCTTGCCCAATTCTTCACAAAAGACCTTGGAATATCAAGCAATGTTGAGGAAATTAAGTGCGTGAATGCTGGTGATGATTTTTGCGAGTTTGAAGTTAGGATGCAGCCATTGCCCGTGTATCAGATAGCACTTGACGATGCTGATAAGAGCATACTCGCCCTTATAGTTAAAGGAAAAAGGAAGAGTGCCGAGATTGCTGATATGCTGGGAATGGACGAGGTTGAGGTTGATTACAGGCTGAACATACTGAAAAATTATCACCTGATTGATGATGATTATAACCCAACAGAGATTGGAATAACGTATTACCAGTTCGGTGGTAAAATATTGGCTGAAATTGAGGAAGAATTTTCTCCCCCTTGGGAGGAAAGGGCAAAGATTACCCAGGCTATATCCGATGCTTTATCCTTTGCCGAGGCTGTAAATGAAGCCCTAGGCACGGAGACTCAGGAGGTCTTGAAGGAAAATGTGATAAATCTTGCCGAAGAGGCGAAGAAAAGCAAAAGTTTTGCCGAATTGCTCTCAAAGTATATGAAGAAGGATGAAGAAGGAGGTGAATGATTTTATGGAGCTAGAAGGCAGGATCAGCACGGGTATATATGGACTGGACAAACTAATTGAAGGTGGCTTTATAGACAAGAGCGCAATTGTTATCGTTGGGTCTAGCGGTACTGGTAAGACTACTTTTGTTATGCAATTTATAATGCATGGGATAGAGAATGGGGAGCAGGGATTGTACGTAACTATGGAAGAGGCACCGAAGCAGATAATGAAGATGGCCAAGAGGATGGGCTGGGATATGGAAAAGCACTATGAAAAAGAACTATTCTTCATACATCTAAAGGGAAAGAATTTCAAGAAAATGATAGAGGAGCAATTGCCCCAACTCGTAAAGGCAAGGGCAGACTATGAAATTAAAACAAGGGTTGTAATAGATCCAATGACCCCAGTAATTTGGGCTACCCCAGACAAACTCGCACAGCGCGAACTCATTGGAAAGTTATTCTACACGCTAAAAGAGCTTGGTGTTGTTGTGGCAACTGTAGAAGAGCATGCAAAGCCTGGAGAAACAGTTGGTGAGGATGTGCTTATACCTGTGTATTTATCCGACGGCGCGATACATCTTGAGTACTACCCAGTTGGTGGTGCATTCAACAGAACGCTAAAAATAATAAAGATGAGGGGAACTGCTCACGGTGAGGGTGTATACCCGTACATGTTTATTAGAGGGGCTGGCATGGTTGTTAGGACAACTCCGATGGAGAGGGCAGTGGTTGAAAAGCGTAAGTATGATGAGATATTTGATGAAGCAATTAAGACCGCAGAGCATCTTAAGGCGCCTCCAACAATGATAGAGAAACTCAAAATTATGAAGGAAAACTGGACGTATGATTCCTCCCCGGAAGAGGCTCTTGAGATAATATTAGAATCTTACGGGCTTGTCGGGAAGTAAGGGGTGCAGATAATGCCACTGATGGCGGAGAAAAAGATGGACAAAACGCTTGCAAGGGCTGAAAGTATAGTTCTCCTACGCCACCTCATGGACATGGAACTTGAGAGGATAAAGAATGATGTAAAGGCTGATATAGTATTTTTCATGGGTGTGGATGGCAGAATATTTGGCTCAAAAATACCCGAGATGCTTACAACACCCCAGTACTTCTTGCTTAATTTGGTGAAGGCAAACGTGTACCACATATGCGACCAGTTGAAGAGCAAAAACCTAGAAATCTCCGTGCAAAAGTATGGGGAGGGTAGCATAGTTATTGCTGGTGTTGGCGATAAGGCTTTCATTGTCCTAATATTTGCCAAACCAATGGAAATTCAGGAAATGACCTCAATACTTAGCAGGGTAAAGAGCGCAACACTTGTGCTTAAGCACATACTTGAGCAAAGAGCTCTCACAGATGATGAACTTAAGGGATACCCTGCAGATGTTGCAAATGAACTTAAGGCGCTGAGCAGGCAGCTATTCGTTGAGAAGTTTGAGACTACAAGAAAATACAAGAAAAACATGGAAGTTTTGGAAATAATACGAAAGAACCTGGCTCAGATTGTTGGGGTTGGGGCGGTTGATGAAATTGTAACATTAACCTTCAATGAACTTGGCACCACGGCCCCGTACATGAGCGATAGGCTTTGGATGATGTTTCTTGACAAGGTCATATCAAGAGTGAGAACGATGAGGGGCGATATTGTTGCAGAGGAGTGTAAGAAACTACTTGTTCCAGTTGTTGAGCAAAAACTCAAATCTTTTGTGTGATGCTATATGGAGGATGAAATAAAAGCAAGAGAGGTTGAAGCGGAAGAGGAAGGAGAGGGAGAGGTTGAAGAGGGAGGAGAGGCGATAGAAGTAGGGGATGAAGGGGGAGGGGACGAAGTGGAGGGAGGTGAGGATGACAATATCAAAAAATTACTGGAGGAAGTGAAACTTTATAGGGAGAAGGTAGAGGAAATAGAGAAAAGTGTGGAGGCATTAGCGAGTGTTGGCATGCTCAAAGACTTGGAAAGGAGGATTGAGGAAGAGACTGCAAACATAAGGGATTTAATAGCATCGGTGGACAATCGCATAGACTTTGTTGAGAAAGTGCTTAATGAGAAGATTGAGGGCATAATGGAGGGGTTAAAGGGTGTGAAGACAGAACTCGGCAAGAAGATTGGCACGGAGGACTTAGAGATTGTCGGCAAGAGCCTGGAAAAGGTGTCCTCAAAGGTTGATGTTCTAATGGAGGAGGTTGGGGCTGAGGAGAGTTTGGATGTTGGCAAAATACCCCCCAATATACTTGAGATTGTCTACCAGACAACAATTGATGACGTTGTGAACGCCATTTGGACAAACTTGGGAACGCATGATGCGGAAAGGGCAATTTTGAGCGCCCTTGAAGATATTAGACTGAAAACGAGCGGTAGCGAGTTGTTCAGGTTTGATGGTAGGAGAATTATTGCAAAGGACGTTGCTAAGTCCATAGAGAGAAAACTGGTGTCTGCTAGGCAAATACACCAGACATATACTGAACTGCTCAGAAAACTGCTGGAGTACGTGCCGAGACACAAAGCAAAGAACTTTAAAGCAATGATAAAGATAAAAAGCCAGGAGTATGCCGTTGATAGAGTAACGTATTTGCTAAATGAGATTGAGATTATAAAAGAAAATCTAGCAAACATGAATAGGATGATTGCTGCACTGTCCTCATCTTTTACCTCTAGGCTAAAATTGGTGGAAGAGACTATCAGAGAAGAGACTTTAAAGAGGTTTGAGGAGGCAATGAAAAAAGTGGCTGAGGCTGAAAAAAAGATTGAGGATATGAGAGAAGAATTTTTAGGGCATTTGGAGGATAGACTTTCGGAAATCGTTGCCCGTATTCAAAAATTGGAGGAAATTGCTGAAAAGGCGAGAGAGGGCGTGGCTGAAGCCCCAGCAGAGGCTGTAGGTGAGGAATTGGCTGCCGAGGAGTATATAGGCGATGAAGAGCTAAGAGTTCTAACGGCGCTTGAGGGAAAAGAGAAAGGTGCGGGTTTTGTTGCGCTGAGTAAGGAACTGGGCTGGGAGCGAGAGTATTTGGACGGTGCGCTTAGCAAATTGGTTTCCGAGGGGTTTGTTGAGATGAAAAAGAGGGGCAGGGCAAGGGTGTATTTTGTGACGGATAAAGGACTAAAGGTGTTATCTGGTAAAGAAACGATAGAGGAAGTAGGTGAGGGTGTGAGGGGTGAGGAAGTAGGCGAGGAGGAAAAATTGGTTGAGGTTAGCGAGGAAGTAGGTAAGGGTGTTAAAGAGGAAAAGAAGCGCGCAATATCGATAATGCCCGGTACTATAGTGCTAGGAGAGGAGGAGGAAATTGAGGAAGGTAAGGAAGAAGGTGAGGGGGGAGAGGAGGTTGGTGTTATAGAGGAAGAAGGCGAAGATATGGGTGGCGAAGAGGTAGGCGTTGTGGGCGCTGAGGTAGGTATGGCTGGGGTGGTTGGCGAGGAAGAGGTAGAAAAAGAAATGGG
>QMTG01000019.1 GCA_003649915.1 Thermoplasmata archaeon | reverse complement strand
TGCTGAGCGAGGCAAGGTCAAAGTCTACAAGCACGACAACCTCATCATCCTCGCCAAGTAGTCCTGTCTTCACAAGGCTGTAGTCTGCGTTAAGATGCAGCATCTTTTTGTACATCTTCATCCTGTCCGCTACATCAAACTCGTCAGTGCTCATCCCCGTGTTTATTGCAAGCGTTGCCACATGCTCCGATACAAATATCGTTATCTTAAACGGAAACGTTGGGTTCCTAGCAGTTATCACATCAAACTCATCCTCGCTCTCTACCTCAACTTCCCATGAGCCCCTAATAAGTTCTGACTTCTTAGCATTACTTTCCAGCCACTTCTTAATCTTGGCAGTCCATGCAATCATTCCAACCACATCCCACAAATCACAATCCATAATCTACTATTTAAAGCCTTTTTTTCATAACATTTTTCGCATGATGATGTGGCAAGCGATGCCCTTATATATCAATTAAGCAATAACCATACTCCTCCTAAAAATAAACTCGGATGGAGGCCAAGAGAATGATTGATGAGTTAAAAGGCGAAGCCCTGTTTATCAGGGAAAATGTGAAAAAACACCACGAGTTTTTTGGAAGTGCACTGCCCATGATAGCGTCCGAGAACATTATGAGCCCCCTAGCGCAAGAAATGCTCATATCCGATTTTCATAACAGGTATGCTGAGGGTCATCCTGGCGCTAGGTACTATCAGGGAAACGAATATGTGGATGCTGTTGAGAGAAAGGTTATAGAGTTGGCAAAAAGGCTTTTCAGGGCGGAATACGCCGATGTCAGACCAATCTCCGGTACAGTGGCAAATCTGGCGGTACTCTTTGCGCTCGCGAAGCCTGGCGATAAAATAACCACGTATAGCGTCTCAGATGGTGCTCACATAAGCACAGCAAAATTCGGCGCTGTTGGCGTCCGAGGATGCGAACCTGTGCCCTATCCGTTTGACAGGGAAAACATGAATATAGACGTGGATGGCACCATTAAACTGATAAAGGAAATAAAGCCAAAGATTGCCCTTTTTGGTTGCTCCGTTTACTTATTTCCCACACCGCTCAAGGACTTACAGGATGCTTTTCAAGAGGCTGATTGCTATGTGTGGTATGACGGTGCGCATGTTCTTGGCCTCATTGCCGGGGGGAAGTTTCAAGACCCGCTGCGCGAGGGCGTGCACGTGATGACGGGAAGCACGCATAAAACGCTGCCAGGGCCGCAGCGTGGAATAATACTTGCAAACCCGAAGCATGAAAAAATGAGGAAAAAACTCGATTATGGCGTTTTTCCAGGGGTTGTGAGCAATCACCATCTTCATACAATGGCAGCCCTTGGCATCACGCTGGCAGAACATATAGTGTTTGGAAAGGAATATGCCGAGCAAATTGTGAGAAACGCAAAAGCCCTGGGTCAGGCGTTGTATGAGAGGGGCATTGACGTTCTATGCCCGCACTTAGGGTTTACCGAATCGCATACTCTTGTAGCAGATGTTTCAAAGAACGGCGGTGGGGCTTATGTGGCGGAGGCTCTCGAAAAGGCTGGAATAATTGTGAATAAGAATTTACTACCTTGGGACGATGTGGACAGCGCAATGAACCCCAGCGGGATAAGAATAGGCGTGCAGGAATTAACAAGGATTGGAATGAAGGAAAATGACATGGTGGATGTAGCCGAGATTATGAAAAAGGTAATAATTGATGGAAAAGACCCAAAGGAAGTGAGGAAAGAGGTGGCCGAACTGAGAAAGAATTTCACAAAAATACACTACTGCTTTACCAGTAATGCAGAGGCATACAAATATTACGAGTTGGTAAAAGGAGTGGGATGAAGTGGAAGGAAGGGATACGAAGAGGGATGAGATACTGCGAACACTGTTTGAGTCAAAGCGCCTGGAGGCATACGCCGAGTATAGAACAAGAGATATGCACGTTTGCTTTCTCTGTGAGCGCATATTTTACAAAAAACCAATGAAAAAGATAGGAAATAAGTGGATATGTATGGACTGCATGCGCCAACTACGGGACGCAATAATGAGTTTTGATGTTTGGGAGAAAGAGGCTGAACTCGAGGCTGAGATCAGAAAGAAAATGGACGAAGAACTTGGAGTGTGATCTCATGAGTACTATGGACATGATGGTGAGCGGGGCTATGAATGTGCTTAGAGCAGTGCTGTCCCTCAGGGAAGGCGATAAAGTTCTAATAATAACGGATGAGAGGAAATACAGAATAGGTGAGGCTTTTATGCACGGTGCGATAAATCTCGGAGGAGAGGCGCGACTTTACATGCTTCCAGAAGATGAAAGACCGCTGCGTGATGTGCCCAGTGACCTAAATTTTAGCGGCTACAATATTATATTGAACATTTTTGAGGGGATCGCCGAAGAAACACCGTTTAGAATAAAACTCGCCGCACTTGAAATGAGAAACGGGGCACGGGTGGGTCATGCCCCAGGAATAACTGAGGATATGATGTTGCATGGACCAATGAACGCAGACTATGAAAGCATTGCAAGGGTGGCATTTTCTCTTATGAAGAAGCTAGAGGGCGCCAGATATGCCTACATTACGGCACCTGGAGGAACGAATATAAAGATTAACATTGAGGATAGACCATTTGATACCGATGTTGTCATAGAAAAGGGAAAAATGGGAAACCTTCCAGCTGGTGAAATATGGTGCGCGCCTGTCGAAGATGATGCTAACGGTGTTGTTGTAGCAGATGGCTCCATAGGAGATTTGGGTCCTGTCCCCTCTCCAATAACCTTAGTTATAGAGAATGGGGTGGCTGTGGATGTTAGAGGAGAGGACAGCGAGTTTGTGAGAAGGGTTGAAGAAGTCATAAGTGTGGACGATATGGCTAGGGTTATTGGGGAATTTGGAATAGGGCTAAACCCGAATGCAAGAATAACTGGAAACTTGCTCGAGGATGAAAAGGCAGGCGGGACTGCTCACATAGCCCTTGGAAACAATATTGACATGCCAAACGGTAGAAATAATTCAAAAACCCATCGGGACTTTTTGTTTATGAAACCCACAATCATTATTGAGTATAAAAATGGAGAAAAAATTAAAATCATAGAGAATGGAGAGATTTTAGTAGTTAAAGAGGGTAAACAATACCTTTAAATACAGCAACCCTATAACCTCGTTGAGGTGGTGCTATGGAGGGCGATGGCGATGGCAGTAGGTGTTCATATCTTGGCAGACCTTTACGGCGTAGACTCGAAAATTCTCTCGCACATTCGCCCGATGAAGGCACTACTGGACGATACAATAAAGCACGCTAAGCTTACGAAGCTATCATCAGACTATTATCAGTTCAAACCTTTTGGCGTCAGCGGGGTTGTATTTTTGGCAGAGTCACACATTTCGATACATACATGGCCAGAGTACGGTCTGCTCACCCTAGATATATACACGTGTGGTGCCCCAGAAAGTGCTGATGAGGCCTTTAAATACATAGTGCATAGGTTAAAGCCGAAAGCCATAGATTACAGAAGAATTGAGAGGGGTAAGAATGCTCCGTACCAGGAAGCAGATATTGCGCTCCCTGTACAAGCCCAGAAGCCTCTGGGAATTAATACCGCTACAGGATTCTCACCTTAGCGAGTATGTGGCCGAACTGCGTAATCTAATATCCCAGGGATACATAAGGGTGAGTGGGGGGAAGGCCAGGCTTACGGCTAAAGGATCAAGGTATGCTGCAGAACTCGGTCTTAAAGCGCTGAATGATGAAAAATGCGTAAAATACATGATTCCGAGTGAGTTTGTGCCCGTTCTTAACGAGTACAAAAAACTTGTGAAGAGCAGACCAAACCCTGTGGAAAAGTACGATCAGGGCTACATAGGGGATACTGATGCAATCTTAAGGCTAGCCTTCATGTATGAAAGGGGGGACTTAGAGGGGGCAAGCGTGCTCATATTGGGCGATGATGACATGATGGGGATAGCGTTTGCTCTAACAAATCTTCCGAAAAGAATATTGGTGCTAGATATTGACAAGAGAATAATAGAGTATGAGAAAAAAGTAGCAGCAGAAAAAGACCTACGGATAGAGGCTAAGCTTTATGACGCATCACAACCACTTGATAAAAGCCTCAGGGGTAAGTTTGATGTTTTTCTTACAGACCCCGTAGAGACACTAGAGGGAATAAAGGTATTTCTCTCGCGATGCGCGTCTGCTATTAAAGCAAATGGTGCTGGGTACTTTGGCGTGACACATCTGGAAGCCTCACTTAAAAAATGGCTAGAGATAGAGAAAATGCTGATATCGATGAACTTAGTAATCACAGATATACTACGCGATTTTTCCATATATCCCACAAAAGATAATATAGGCCTAGCCGCTCACAATTACCCAATAACCAACATGCTGAAAGAGTTAGGGGCGGGAGAGATAGATTCCGATTTCTTCCGCTCATCGTTTTTCCGTGTAGAGGCAATTGATGAACCAAAACCCCTAATAAAAGGCAAAGTTGATATACGTGAGGCTATGTATAAGGATGATGAATCCCTTGTGACATCCAAAATTGCCGGGAGGTGAGATATCTTGTTTGCCATTGTGTACATCACAGCATCATCGGAAGATGAGGCAAAAAATATAGCAAGAGTGCTTGTGGATAAAAAACTCGCAGCCTGCTGTAATATTATGGGTGCACACTCGATATACAGATGGAAAGGGGAGGTTAAAGAGGCAAATGAATGGGTGGTCGTGGCAAAAACAAAGAAAGCGCTTTTTGACAAGATTGTTGATGCAGTTAAGGATATACACAGCTGTGATACTCCCTGCATCGTAATGGTGGACATAACAGCGGGATATAAGAAATTCCTAGACTGGATTGACGATTCATGCATGGCATAAATCCGAAAAACTTATCTATGAATGTGATAATTAGAACAATGGCGGGCTCATGGTCTAGGTGGTTATGACGCCGCCCTCACACGGCGGAGGTCGCCGGTTCGAATCCGGCTGAGCCCATTGCACCCTTTTGCTTTACCAGTTTATTACTGTATGACGCAAAAGCGTGCACGGAAAAGGAGGATACTATGCTCGCTTCGCTGCGCCGAAAAGCGTTAACGGAAAAGTTTTGATTTGCCTCTCTCCAAATTTTTGGCCAATAATCACCAATAAAAAATTTGTTGAGATTAGATGTGAGGAAATATCACTGCAAAGTTCGTTTTTGATGGCTTAGGTTGGTGCTGAAAAGCGTACATGGTGAAATAATAGGGATCTTTCTTCTTATCATCTGCACAATAATCCTTTTTCATCATCAGTTTTTCTGCAGTCAAAGACCTATCAGAAAACTTTATCTGCGCAGCAATCTCAAATATCTAAAATTAGTTGTGATATAATAATCATTGCACTATTTTTCAACTATAAACCACGGAATTTCCACAAGTTTAGGATGCCTAGGAAGGTGTATTCCGTGCTCGTATAGTCCGTCTTCACCCAATAACTCACCATGGTCAGCGGTTATTACAATTTTTCCATGCAAGTGCTCAATAAGGCCTTTTACATGACCAAGCACTATTTTCAGGTTCTCCACATAAGCCTTCCTCACCCCCTCCTTGCCCACAAGCCTCCAAGCCATTTCCATATGGCTGGGTAAAACATTTCTAAAACCAAATATTTTATTAAGTCTCCACACGGTCTCAGTTCCGATATTTCGGACTAGGGCGTTTAAGGCAAGCGTTTTTGCCTCCAGTATGGGTGAAGTATTTAACACGCGCTCGACCACACTCTTTTTTAGCTTTTTTAGGGAGAATGTTACTTGACGGAACATTTAACGATAAATATGGTGCATGGGGTTGCATATAGTGAATTATTAGTCGTTTATTAGGATGAAGTTTAAGCAACGTAAGGGCGGCTGTGTTTACAGCTTCTGGGCGAACAGTCTGGAGAGTGTTGTCCCATCCATGTTTCCAGAGGTCAACGACTCTGTAAAAGTGCTTTTTTGCATCAAAATAAAAACCTCTATACTTTACCGCCTTCATAGAATTTATAAATGGAATTGGTGAGATATAAATAACATCATGGTAATACTCGGTGAAATTTTTAACACACCATTCAACAGTTTCTCTACCCGGACTTATGGCTTTCTGAAGTGTACCGCTGTTGAAAAAATCCCTATAAAACTTATTAAAATAGTCATATCTACACGCGTCCAATACTATTAGAAAGTCCCAATTCTCCTCCATCACGTATTTAACCTCTGAACCCATACTTTTTGTCCTCCCTACGAGGTCTCATGAGATTTTAAACCATGGCATTATTTAATACTTGCTGTTGCCTGAAATCGCTGCATTTCCTGGGGCATCTCACTACAAACCTTTAAATATCCTATGTAACTATGGCTATAGTGTGCCGGGCTTGGCCGGGGCGGTCGGCGTGCCCTGTGACCCGAAATCGTCGATATGCGGGGGCGACTGCTGGGGAAGGCGTAACCGGCCCGGCGCAGGCCCACATCGCGAACAATGAAACCTCGTCCCACGGGGTTGGAGGTGGCGGTTGAGCACTGCCGGAGGGCGGTGCCTCCGTCTTTGCCACGGGAACCGGGTCAGGCCCGGAAGGGAGCAGCCTTACCGTGGACTGCCAACGCTCGTGGGGTAAACGGGGTAGAGAACGCGTGTGGACAACCTGCGCCGTAAGCCGAGCGACGACTCCAGCGTGCCCGGCACACTCAAAATTTTAGAATCTTTCTCCCGTTCTCAGTTATTATCCACTGATTTTGCCTCCCCACCCTTTTACCTATAACATAACCCTCAGATACTAGTTTCCAAAGGTGGATCTGGGCTGTGTTCCATGATACACCCACACTTTTTGCCACCATTTCAGTAGTAACGGGCCAGTCCTCACCGCTCAAATACTCCAATATCTTTCTATCAATCTCGTCCATGTTTGACACGTCCTATGGTACTTTGTGAGCAAATATCAAACAAAAGATTTATATTTTATCATATGATTAATCATATGATATGACATTGGATAGATTTGCTAATCTTGCTCCCTTTGATCATGCTTTGAAAGAAGCTGCATGGACATTCAAAAAACGATATGACGATATCATAACAAGTGCGCCACAGCGATTTTTTCGTATGCTAAAATCGTCACTAGAAGATAAGGGCTATGTGATTAGAACAGGTCCTGGTCTTACAACTCCTGATGATAGCCTATTAAGTGCCACAGCAATAAGTGATGTTGGGTATGTTGAGGGGAGAATAATAGCCGAAAAGAGTCTAATTATGCCCACGATTTGGCGTGTTATAAGGGGAACGGGGATTTTGATAATAATAGGTGGGTTATTGACCATTGTCGACTCTTTAGAAACACTCTTCAGTACGTCCAACCTTGACGTAATATTGTGGGCTAAATCGCTGACATCAGCCTTTTCAATACTCGTTCTAGGAGCGAGCATTTTTGTGAAGTCAAAGCGCTTCAAATCATACATTATATGGTTAGACGTACGTGGTGAGGCTTATAAAACTTCGCTATCGTTAGACACAGGAAAAAAAGAGATATCTGCGGGCGCTGAGAGAGTCTTAGTGTTATAAGTGAGTTGCAGTTAGGAGTATACGCCTCCACAATTAAGTGGAAATGGGATAGGAAAAGGGGACGGGTGTTCAAGGCTGTAGACCATAAGGACGAGACGCCCAAACGGGACTTTGAATCATTAATATACGATATAAGGAGCAAAATCCTGCCGAAAATAGTTTTGCCTAAATCGGTGGAACAGGCTGTTCTTATGAGAATGGGCGTGAGTATGAATGGAGATAAGGAAGCGGTAGAAAAGAGAAATGATCATTGTTGAGGTGTTAAATCGGTGTTTAAACGCGATTTTTATCTTTTCGCATCATAACACACTATTAATAATTTCATTATTATTTTACAATTTACCCTACTTAAACTGTGCTCAAAATACCGTTTAGAGCGAAACGCTTAAAAACCCCAAGAAATATACAGGTACGAGGTGATAGGCTGTGATAATAAAGAAGTCCGAGGTTAAGAACTTCGTCGGTGGGGACTTCAGGATTTCTGCCGAGTTCTATGATGCCCTCGACAAGGTTGTGGAGCGCACAATTAAGGACGCAATAAAGAGGGCGAAGGAGAACGGCAGAAAAACCCTGAAGGCATACGACCTGTAATCGGACAAAAACCCAGTAGGGTCCCCACCACCTCTATATTTATTTTTATTCCAGTATTCTGACACGTCTTCCTTCGATTTTTAATTTTTTATCGGCAAATAACTGTATTGCCTTTACCAGAATCTTATGCTCTTCTTTGAGTATTCTAGCAGCTAGCGTTTCAACAGTATCATCATCTTTGACCTCTACAGCCTTCTGCAATATTATTGGACCACCATCAACTTTTTCATCAACAAAGTGCACTGTGCAACCTGTAATTTTAACACCGTACTCTAGAGCATCTCTTTGGGCATGAGTGCCGGGAAAAGAGGGCAAAAGTGCCGGATGTATGTTTATTATTCTATTTCGAAACTCGTTTATAAAGTACGGTGTGAGTATTCTCATAAATCCTGCAAGAACCACAAGATCAACATTGTAACTTCTCAAAACCTTTACAACCTCCCTCTCAAATTCCTCTCTGCTCTTACCCCTGTGGTCAATAACGTGGTACGGTATTCCGTGTTTTTTAGCCCTTTCTATAACCTTTGCACCAGGGTTGTTGCACACAAGAACGACGACCTTAGCATTCGTAAGTTCGCCCCTTTCAATTGCATCAACTATTGCCTGAAAGTTTGTGCCCCTTCCCGAGGCGAGCACCCCTATATTTATCATGAATACCACCTAAAGTACGAGTTTTTCTTCGCTCTTGTTTGCGCTCAATCCCAGTTTTATTATATCTGTTCTCGTTACAATTCCAGTGAGTTTATTATTGTCTACTATAGGTATTCTCGTTATATCCTTTGATATCATGAGTTTTATTGCATCCTTTACATCGTCATTGGGCGAAAGCGTGTACACGTTCGTGCTCATCACATCCCCAAGCGGCATTTTCAAAACGCGATTTATGACCCTTCTTATTTCGTCCTTTTTCTCTGACTCTACAAAACTCACACCCATAAGCGGGATTGATGGAAGAACCATTTGTAGGCTGCTTGAGTGAACTCTGACAAGGTCCAGAAAGTCAGTCTCGGTAAACATTCCCACAAGTTTTCCATCTTTGTCTACCACGGGAACACCGTGGATATTGTACTCTGCGAAAACTTCGAGTGCTTTCTTAACCGAGTCTGTGGGCTTGAGTGCAATTACGTCCTTTGTCATAATTTCTGAGATTTTCATCGGACACGCAATTGCATGCTATTTAATAAACTTGATGGGTAAACGTAATATATGATTGGTGTGATAATTGAGTGGGGATAGTCCATGATAAACGTGCGCGAACTCAGAGATGGGCAGAGGGTTTTTGGTAAGTTTGTGGTTAGGGCAAAGGAGGCGCCGAGGGAGTACAAAAGTAAGGAAGGAATGTACTTTATGATGGAGGTTGGAAACAGAACGGGCGATATACTGCTAAAGTACTGGGGAGGTGTTGATAAAGAAGCGCTCATGAGTATCTATGCTAGCATTGATGTTGGCGATGTTGTTGAGGTAGATGGTATAGTATCCTATGATAGTTATAGGAACAGGCTGGCGATAGTTGTCGATGCCGAGAAATATGGAATAAGAAAGTGCAGCGAGAACGAGTACAACATCGAGGATTACATTAAAGTATCAGAAAAAGACCTAGACCTCCTTTTTCTTGAACTCATGGAATACATCAAAAGTGTGAATGATGATGACTACAGGAGGCTTTTGAACTCTCTTTTTTCCGATGAGGAATTCTCAAAAAAATTCAAATATGCTCCCTCGGCAATCGCCCACCACCACAACTACCTCGGAGGGCTTTTAGAGCACACGCTAAATGTTGTAAAAATATGCGACTTGTTGTGCAAAATATACCCCGAACTTGACAGAGCGCTTTTGATAACGGCAGCAATACTTCATGATATTGGGAAAATATATACATATACATACCGCACAAGCATTGTGCAGTCCGATACTGGCAGGTTTATGGGGCATCTGATACTGTCCTATGATAAGGTACGTGATCTATGCCAAAGGCTTGGAATAAGTGGAAAAAAGGCAGAACTTCTTCTTCATGCAATCTTGGTGCATCATGGAGATTCTGACGACAGGGTACCTGTCAAGATAAAAACGCCAGAGGCATGCGCACTACACTATGCAGACAAACTTGATGCATACGTCAAGGATTATTTGCAAGCCGTGGAGGGTGCAGTGGATACCCCATGGTCCTATGACCGCGTGCTAAAACACGAAGTTTATACAGGAAGTGATTAAGCGGTTGTGGTTAACGTATACGAAACGCGCTTTCCCCTCAATGCATTGTGCAGTTTCGTTAAAATCTCAGCGTATTCTTGTGGCGATTCATATTCTATCACAAAATCGTAATTTCCAACCACAGGCTGGAACCCCACAGATTTCAACGTATTGATCACTTCCATAGGTGGTGCTCCTTCACTGTTGAAGTAAAGTTTTATGTATGTTTTCATGTCAGGGTTATTAATAAAACTCGTATAAAAACTTTAATATCATTTGCGCTTGCACCCTATGTGCCATGATAAATTTGCGCGAGTATCTGTACAACCTTGTAAAGCAAATACCGAGGGGAAGAGTTAGTACATACTCTGCCCTTGCCGAAGCTCTTGGCGATGTCAGAGCAAGGCGTGCGGTGGCTAGAATGCTTGCAGAAAATCCGAGGCCCATAATTGTTCCATGTCATCGCGTAGTAATGAGTGATGGCAGGCTGGGCGGATATAGTGCAGAGGGGGGCATCCAACGCAAGGCTGAGCTTTTGATGGCGGAGGGGGTGCCCATTCGCAACAATCGCGTCTTAAATCTTGAGAAACATCTATTCACAGAATTTCGTACAGAGAAGCCTCTGAAGCGCTTAAGAGCGGAGCAGGAAAGGCTTGCACGGCTGGTGCGCATCGAGGATATTGTTGAAAACACTCGCACCATAGGGGGTATTGATATATCGTATAGGGGCGATGTTGCATACGCTTGCATGCTCTTATACGATAGCGTGAGAGGAAAGCCTCTCACTGCGTACTGCTCAAGAACTATTGTGAGTTTTCCCTACATACCTACATATTTGGCATTCAGAGAATATCCCGCTATTGAAATGGTTGTGAGGGGGGCTGATGAAAAACCAGACATATATATGATTGATGGGAACGGTATACTACACCCCCTCAGCATAGGTGTGGCCTCGCATGTGGGCGTATCATTAGGAATTCCAACGGTAGGTGTTGCTAAGAGGATGCTTTGCGGAGAGGTAAGGGGTGCTGGAAAAATAAGAAAGGTTGTGCTGAAAGGCAAAGTTGTGGGTCATGCTGCACTGTTTGGAAGGGCAAAGAAACCAGTCTATATATCGCCGGGACACCTAGTAAGTGTCGAAGGCGCGCTAAGGGTTGTGTGCGGTGTATCTAGGCACAGAGTTCCAGAGCCACTAAGACTCGCCCATATCATGGCAAACAATTGCAGGAAAAGCGATATGAGATTGCTTCCAGAGTTTGGATTAAAAATCAAAATTATAAAATAAGGTCGCATGTATAGCCCCTCCAATGCAGATAATAGAGGGTTTGCTCTCATTGCTCTCATCGCTTCCTCCGTGGCTTGTTGTTTTCCTAATATCTATGATACCTTTTGTTGAGTTACGTGGGGCAATACCCGTAGCCATCCTCATATACCACATGCCCGTACTTACTGCTTACATCATTGCTGTAATCGGAAACATGGTTCCTGTGATACCCATACTGATATTTCTTGGTAGTGTGGAAAAATGGCTGAGAAAATACGAGATCTGGGCGCGTGCTATGGATAAACTCTTTGATAAAACAAGAAGGCGTGCGAGCAGAAGCGTTGAGAGATACGAAGAGGTTGGAATAATGCTATTTGTAGCGATTCCCCTGCCCATGACAGGAGCATGGACTGGCTCTCTCATAGCGTATCTTTTTGGCTTAGAAATAAAAAAATCAACATTCGTCATACTTCTCGGTGTTCTAATCGCAGGGCTTGTAGTAACGGCAGCAACACTTGGTGCGATTATGATTTAAATCATGCTCAATTTTATGTGAAAATATTCTTCGCGGCAAGCGCAATAGGAATAGTTTAGCCAGCGATGCATGCCTAATCACACCCCAAAGGCGATTCTAAGCATATCTCTAAGCCCTGGAGCCATGCCAAGAATATAAGCTACGAGTTTTATTGTTCCCCTGAGTTCTGTGTTTGCTTCCTTATACATAACATCTAACACGTATATTAGCATAAAAACAACGGCGAACTTGGCGAGGTAAAGTGCCCATGGGCCAAGGTGTGCTATTATTGCTGAGGGAAGGACATGCTTCTCCGAGTAAGCGTAGACAGTTATCGCCCTGTATGTGGCAGTTGCATCCAGCATGTGTGCGTAGGCTAGCAGAAGATTACAAGGCATCAGGAAAACGTTAAATAAATTTTTCATGGTAAGGTCTGCGATTTTGATGATGCTCAAGAATAGGAAAAGGGATGCCATGGCGATGGCTGGGACATACACTAGTTCCATAGGTCTTACAGCAATCACG
>QMTG01000018.1 GCA_003649915.1 Thermoplasmata archaeon | reverse complement strand
TGGAGCATACACCTTGTTGGAACAAAAACAATTGACGGCAGAGGAGTTTATGAGAATAACAGCATAGGCAAGAACAACAGCGCTGGTGCAGTAATTCAGGAGTGGTGGGTAAGAGTCAGAGTTATAAACGAAAGTAGTACCCCAATATGCGGTGCAGATGTTGCAGTTTTTGATCCAAACTGGAGAACGATGGCAAATGGTACAACGGATAATAATGGCTGGGTTATCTGGTATCAGAGCGGTTGCTATATCATCAATCTCACAGATTACACAGTAACAAACAGCGACAATATAAATGACATTACCTACTATGAATTTACAGCGAAGTATGATGCAAATAATGATGGTGTACCGGATGTAAGCAACAATGTGTTTGAGAAGATAAATGAAAATGAAGTTATATATATAACGCTTAATGTTTAACTTCATCATTCTTGCCGTTGTGATAATGTGCCGTTATACAATGTCTATATAGATGCAAACAGCATACTGCAGATTAAGATGACAGAAAAAATGAAAGAAAGCCTTCCAGCTAATTTTCTACACTTTTTATTCGCCCTAATTACCAGCAAAAAATTACATTTCAAATCCTATTACCCTATTAATGCGGGGGGCCGGATTTGAACCGGCGAACCCCTACGGGATGGGACCCTAAATCCCACGCCTTTGACCTGACTCGGCAACCCCCGCTCTTTTATGCGGGTGAATTGTGAATACAAATTTTAATATTTTGCTGGGGAGGGCAAATGAATTTGTACACAGCAATCTTCGGGGTAAAATATCCAAAAAATATATATACGCCTTATGTGTTAAGGATTGCTACTCAATTAAAAACAAAAGGTTAGGGGGAATGAAGCAAATGGCTGAGGAAAACACTGTATACATAGGAAAAAAGCCAACAATGAACTACGTGCTGGCAGTGGTGACACAGTTTAACAGCGGCTCCAATGAGGTTGTTATTAAGGCTCGGGGCAGGTCAATCAGCAGGGCAGTGGATGTTGCAGAGATTGTTAGGAACAGGTTCGTACCCGATGCTAAAATTAAGGAAATTAGGATAGGTACAGAGGAACTGACGAACGAAGAGGACGGAAGGACCTCAAACGTCTCGTCAATCGAGATTTATATGACGAGGTGATTTTAAGGGCATTTTAGAGGCTCCGTCCTCTTTCTCTAAGTTTTATGCGGGTCTACTACTTTTTGATAGCACTTTTGACTGCCCTTATTTTTCTTTTTATATCTCTGGGTATGGTATCACGTGCACCCCTCTTAATATTCTCCGCACTACTCTGGATAGCCCTACCAATATTCTTAATAAATAGGCTAAGAAAACTCAGAGCTTAAGTTGCATGCCTTCGACCTTCTTTTCTTCCCTCCTTGCTGTACGAGCCTTTAGCGCAGGTTTTGCTTTCTTTCTAGCCCTGCTATGGGCCACACCAGCGATTACCAGCAAAATAACAGCACCAATTATTCCGAGTTCTACAGCGTTTAGTCCAAATATTATTTCGGGATATCCCTTTACTGTGAATTTAATTTCCTGGGTATAGGTTCTACCATCTTTTGTTGTTAGTATTACAGTCAGGGTATACGTCCCTGTTTTTGCATTTTTCGGGGCATTTATTGTTATTGGCAGTTCTCTCTTAGAGCCTGGCGATATTACTATACTTTTCGGATACTCAGCCCATTCTGCTTTGTCTCCTTTTACAGTCACATTTATTTGCTCATCAACATTTCCGCTGTTCTCTACGCTTAAAACAAATGTTGTGCTCTCTCCAACATCAACATCCTTAGCGGTCTTGTCCACACTCACACTAATCTCATGCACACTAGTAATCGTCAGGTTTAGTTGGATGGTTGATGATGTTGATGGAGATGATGTTGACCTTGCCGAGAGTGAAATAGTGTATGTACTTGGTGGTATTGTGGATGAAAATGTAGCAGTTACTGTAATCTCCACCTCATCATATGCTTCCACAGTTACTGTTGATGGGGCTGTAGAAGAAGGTGTTACAGATATTTTAGACGAGGACGCTTCCGCAATCACCGTGTAGGTATCCTTTGTATTCCCTATGTTCTTCACATAAACACTCCATGATGTTGATGTCTCCTCCAATGGGTTAACATTGACAGAGGGCATTGGCGCATGTAACAATACGCCGTACATCGTGTTAACATCTACGGAAACGCTTGCACTATCGTTTGCACCATGGGATGAGCGTCCAGTTATGCTAACAGTATAACTTCCAGATTTAGCATCAGATGCTACATAAAGAGTGGCATTGATCTGTGCACTGCTAAAGGGTTTTAGCGTTACCGTTTCCTCCTCAAACTCTACCGTTATACAGGCATCTTCGCTCTCATAGTTTAAGGTCACATCATCCTCAGCATTACCGTTATTGTACACTGTTATCGTAAACGTACCATTACTGCCACTGTCCAGGGTAAATCTATCCTTGCTGGGGGAAATATCTATCTTATAGTAAGGCAAGATATTTATCGCAACATCTGCATATCCCATATACGACGGGTTGGAATACGCATAGGCGTATATCACAAGGCTGTGCTCTCCGGCAACGTAGTCTTTAGGCAGTGAAATGCTAACCCTTATCTTCTGCGGGTTATTCTCGGTACGGTTCATGGGATCTGTTTCGGAGGGAGTTGATGAGGCATAAGAAGCAAGGTCACCACCAAAAGTAATTCTCATAGAGTCCTTCATAGTACCGTTATTCCATATGGTTACATTGAAAAGTATGAATGAGCCCGCATCAGCACTTATTTGTCTCGTCTCAGGCACCACATGGATATCATATAGGGAGCCAACAGTTAGGTTCATAGACACCGATGATTGAACTGATGGATCGTGCACGGAGACCGCTGTAGCATATATTGTGTATAGGCCTGATGTTTTCTCGGGCACATTTACGCTCAGTGTGACCATTGTGGAACTGTAAGGAACAACATTGTATGGGGGAGATGGGTTTAGTGAGTATTCAAAGCCTGATGGAACATTGACCATCATGCTGTATGTATCGTTCACGTTGCCTTTATTGTATATACGGAGGGCGTAACTAGCATTTCCACCACCGAGTGTGTGCTCATCAGGGTTGTCACAGTACAGTTTTACATCACGATACTCCGCAACCACCACGCGCAAATTCACGGATGTGGTTATGTTATCGCCTGTGGAATTAACGTATGTTGCAAACACGGTCAAGTCCAAAACTGTGCTAGGCAACGCATGGTCGGGAGCCTGTACCTGCACGTAAGTTCTTTCAGCATTATCATAGCCCGGTATGACAGTAAGATTTTTCGGGTGGATATCAACGGACCAGCCTGAGGGTAATGGTGTTGGTGAGTATGAGAGTGTTATGTCACGCTCATCTGCTCCTGTGTTTGTGATTGTGATTGTATAGGTCACAGTGCTGCCAGGTGTTACGTTCTTCTCTTTCTCATCAACTTCTAACATTATATCCGTAGCTGAAACTATGAGGTAAAAAATTACCCAGTCATGCTTTTCTCCCTCCTCCAATCCACTCCTTGGCACTATATGACCGCTCACATTTATCTCATAAATTCCTGGGGAGGGAGTGTTGTTTGTTGTGATTACAAGCCCGATTAGCGAGGACTCGTTGCCAAAAAGGCTGAAATAACTGTCGGTAAGGTAATAGTTCCATCTATCGTTCTCAGTACCATAGGGCACGCCGGAGACCTCAAGTTCCACGGTATTCTCTATGTTGGACGGGGCATTCCTAACCCAGAACTGGAATCTGACCTCCTGTTTTCCTGCACTGGGGTCAACGTTTATCGTATCCTGCCCTGATATCTCCATTGAGAAGTTGTACGACTCAACAATGCCACCCAATGCTATGTTGTCCAGCCACCAGCCATAACTCGCCCCAAGCATGCCAGAAAGCGATGTTGTAACCCTAAACCTGATTTGTATCCATGTGTTTTGGTAAGAATCCGGCAGATAACCAGACAAATCAATATATATGGGCAATTCTCTAGTATAATCGTCAGACCATACTATTCTATTCTCAGGTTGCCATTGATGGGCATTGTAATAATCGCTTGTGTCCCATATCACGTGCCAGTCGCTCCAATCTTGGTCGCCATACTTCGTTCTTATGTCCAAGTATCCAACATCCCCCCTATTCATGTAGTACAGATAGTAGAAGGTCAGGAACAACTTAATTCTGCCATCTTCCCCAACCTCAACAGGCGAGGGATACGATGTTACAGCCCCAGCCTCGTACTTATGTACCCACCAATACTTAGTTATGTTGAGAATAGGTGATATGAGGTACTGCCCTCCTCCTCCAACGTAATAGTAATCACCACCATGCCATGAGTGCTCCCAACTGTACCATTTACTGGTTTCAATCTGCCAGTCACCGTTATCAGGTCTAACTGTGTGGCTCTCTGTTTGCCATCCATCAGTGCCATTCTCTACATCATCGTTTAAAACGTAGTCATAAACCTTCAGTGACCTCCACTGCAAGCGAAGGTTTGGCACGAGGTTCCAGGGATCAACAGATATGGGCTCTCCGGGCATTTTAACAAAGATAACGACAATGTATTGATCGCTGAGCATAGGTGTCCATTTGAACTCCTTGTATACGGAGTGACCGGATAGTATTGTTATATCTTTCTGTACTGCAGAATGCACCTCTACGCCGAACCTGTTGTAAATTTTTAGATGCAAATCACAAGCTAGGCTCTCAACAGGATACGTGTTATGAAGCATAACCCTTATTGTGAGTTGTGTCCCAGGCGTTACAACGTACTCCTCAGAACTTCCTCCAAGGCTTGCACCCCTTATTTTTTCATCAGATATGAACTCTATAGTACCCGTATAGTTTAGTTGTATAACACGCGAGCCTGAACGCGTCGGGTTATCATTAATTTCCTTTATCTCTACCCTTTTCTGCGTTAATATAACGATGTTTTTCTCTCCCTCTGTAATCTTCACATCATCGATAAACCACCCCTCATGATTGTTGTCCACACCGTCTCTGCTGTCAAAATAAAATCTAACGTTTATTATATACCCAACATAATTGCTGATATCAAAAACCGCCACTTCCCACAAGCCGTTCGTGTGTGAAAGTCTGCCTATTTTGTCCCAAGTCGCTCCACCATCCTTTGATATTAGCACATAAGCGAATTCCCAGCCCGCAGGGTCGTATGTGGTTTCTAGGTCAAGATAGTAATAGAAAATGAGGTAGGCATGGGACATGCCAATTAATGATATTGGGGGTGATGTCAAATTTCCATATGTGCGTATTGAGTTACCATTTTCATCCTTAACATCGTATGTGCCTGAGGATTCATCGCCGAACCACCAACTGTGTGATGGGCTATAACTGTGTCTCGTAGTTATGTGCCACAAACCCGTAGCGTTCCATCCGTCTTGACCACTCTCCACATTATCATAAAACCTTGGCTCGGAAGCACTCACGCCTCTTGATATGCAGTAAGAAAGCGGTAAGAGTAAAGCAACCACCAATACCGAGACCAACCCAAGAGCCTTCAAAACCCTGTCCGTCATAGGTATCACCTCTCCTTATTTGGGTGATATAAACCCCACATATAAATACTTTTGTAATAAGCCAAATAATGGAATACACAGCACATGCGCGTGTTAAGCATATAAATTGTTGCCAAACAAAGGATTGGTGCTGAGGATAGTAAGGCATAAAAAGTTGTAGCGAGCGGTGATAAGCATGCCACATGTAATTTGGGAATAATACCTGAGACATAACGAAAGAAAAAATTATAATCATAGACCATTTTATTGTAGCACATAATGCCCGATTGGAGAGTAAAAAAGAGTGTGCGCCATGTAAGTTTCGTGATGGGTAGGCTCCAATACAATATTATAGCCTTTCTGCTATTAATTCAGATAATTCTTCAAGGAGCCGCTACGGTTAGTAGCAGGGAAGCACCCCTGTACGTATTCATGGGATATGTTCTGGATTGCAACGGCGTGCCAATTGCAAATGCTACAGTGAGTGTTTATTCTCTTTGCTCTAATATAAACTCCACATCTACCACAAACTCTTCAGGCTATTACGCAGTCATCGTGAGTGGAGGTCCCGGGGTGGGTATTGAAGAGGGTGAAATATTCGCTATTGAGTGCAACTGGGATGAAATGCTTGGTGGAAAGTTGGCTGTGGTGAACCTTAGCCCAGGGTCTAAGGCGTATTCTTGGGTTAATATAACCGTAGGAAAGCCCGACTATGTGAGAGTGTGCCTAGGCAATTATACAGGTCATGCCATCACCAAGATTGGGCTATTTATCGGCGAGACATATACTCTATCCCTAGGAGCTTTCAACAAAACCATAGGCTATCTTTGGGATTTGCCCTCTATCTGGGAACTAAAAAACTGCACACAAAATTGTGTGAACTACGCAATATTGGACAACGGCACACACTTACTACTATTTGCCAGCGCTCCATGTAAGTTTACACTGCATTCTTATACCCTCGATAAGAAAATGTGGGATAAGGTGGATGTTGAGGCGCTATATCCAAGTGTAGATAGCATCATACTGAGGATGAATGGAGATGATGTGGTTGAAGTTTCCATGGGAACGTTCTCTATAGTTCGAGTTCAGGTGGTCGCAGAGAATACAACACACCATTTATTATGGTCTCTAGAGAATTTCACGGCAACATCATCCTGTTCAATAATAAGCGTCCATATGCACAAAAGCAATATAACAATAGCGAGTGGGCTGCTGGGCGGGAGAGCAGAGGTCAATGTATTGTATGCCGAAAAAAGCAAGGTACTGACAGTATTAGTGCGTGGGATAACACTGGCACATATTTTGCTTATATTATCTCCGCTGCTTATCATCGCCTTTTTGATAGTTAAAAGAATTAAAGGGAAAAATCAAATAAAAGGCAATATGTAGTGATTAATTGTGACTGGGCAGGGTCAATACAGTTTTCTTTGCAACAATTCTATCAATAATGATAACAACGAATGATAACTAAATGAGATATTTTGAAGAATACAGATATATAAAGGCAGGTGTCCTAAATCTTTAATGCTATGATGATTGATGCAACAAAAATAATAGGTGATGAAGAAGCGGAAAGAATAATCGCAGCCCTTCGTACTAGACCGCTCCCTGATAGGGAGGTTCCAAGAGTATGCGGTATACCTGTAGCAAGAGCGTATAAGAAGATGAGAATGCTCGAAAAACTCGGCATACTTATATGTGTGAGGGAGGCAAAGGACAAGTTTGGCAGGACTGTAAAGTTTTATAAAGCGAATGTTGAGGACGCTTATGTATGCGTTGATGGGGGAAGGACAAGAATAAGGCTGGCGGTAGCGCTGGATATATCGGACCATTTGCGAAATAAGTGGAACTCGCTAAATGCAAGGATAATGAATGTTCCCTAGCCATAAAGATGAACCTCCCCCACCTCCTACCGCCCTCAGCCCCCGGGTGGGGCTCCGCCCCACCCATTGCTTGTTTTTTTCATTATTTTTTAACGGTAAGCTGTATTAGGGGCTATAACGTTTATAATGCTGTTTGATAGTAAAACACACTTTGCTATGTTTTTTCCTTGCCATTCATTGGCAGTATAACGTGTGCTTCATGCTTTATAAGCCCGAGCTCCTTCATAGAAAAAGCCTCAGGATCCATGGATAGTAGGAGAATTCCCCCATTCCTCATAATAGTATCATTGATGTACGTAATCATGCGTACAACACGAACAAATTCATTATGAATGGATAGATACTCAATACCATGAAGCATGACAATAATTTTTTCCCTATTTGTAACGTATTTCACAATGGCATTTGTGAGATGGCCGAGAGCGGTAGGTGCTATGCAGTCTATACAAGCACTTGATGTTAGCCAAAGCGTCCTGACACCACCCACACCGTAATCCTTCTTTAATATATTTGGATGTATTCTGCTTATGCAAAGACCCTTATACCCTCTGCTAACATAATCCATGAATAGCCCTGCAGCTTTTGCAGGCTTTTTCTCCAGTATTAGGTATGTTTTCCCATCCTCCAGCAACACATCCTCCTTCATGGCTTTGGGATGATGTATGCCTTCTGGGAATTAAATAATTTTTCATTGCAGTGCTAAACTTTTTCTCATCAATTATTTATGGCAATAATTATGGAGGGAATGAGGGGTTATCACAAAACACCCTATATGGTATAAATGGTTAATTAGCATGATTTTTAGCGCGGCGTGTGTAATGTGCATACTTATGAATGGAATATGCTCATAGAAAAAATATTTTGGGCTATGCTGATATGAAAAGTTTATTTACTCGATACTCAATAAAGAGGACATGATATACATAGGTCCTGCGGGAGCCCCTCCAGAGGTTAGAAGTACAGAGGAAGCCCTCTATTACATACACAAGGAGGGGTTGAACGCGCTAGAGGTCGAGTTTGTTCGTGGGGTTAGAATGAGTGAGGTGCTTGCCAAGAAGATTGGAAAAATAGCAGAAGACCTGGGGATAAAGTTATCTGCTCACGCCCCCTATTATATAAATTTAAACTCTGTAAAGAGCGACACTGTCAGAAAAAGCAAGGAGCATATCATGAATACGCTCAGAGTAGCGCATGCCATGGGCGCGTATGAGATTGTGGTACATGCTGGATATTATGGAAAGAGATCGCATGAGGAAAGCACCGAGATTATAAAAAGGGAGGTTGGTGAGTGTGCGGAGAAGGCGGAAGAGGAGGGGCTATCGCCATATATTGGCTTGGAGACCATGGGAAAAAGGTCCGCCTGGGGCACACTTGAAGAAATAGCAGAGGTTTGCAAGTGCTACCGAAATGTTGTCCCCGTTGTAGATTTTGCTCATATTCATGCAAGATTTGGTGGTGTGATAAAGTCCAGTGCTGATGTTGAAAGAGTAATGGCTGAGTATGAGAAAATATTTGACAAATTTATCCACGTACATTTCAGTTGTATAGAGTACAATATAAAGGGTGAGAAAAAGCATTTGCCCATTAATGCTAAAGACCCAGATTTTGTACATTTCATTGAGCCAATCAAAAAAAGGGAGAAAAAATACGATATAATGCTTATAAGCGAGAGCCCACTCCTTGACAAGGATGCTCTTGTGATGAAAGAGATGCTTGGTTTGTGAATCGCAGCGATAATTGCGTATGCCCTGCTTGCTTGGGCAAATTTTCGGGCAAAAGGATTTCCTTTGTATAAGATATTACAGTCAACGCTCGTTTCCGAGTTTTTCCTTCTTTCTCTGTTTTTCAATAGCGTCCTCCATGCTAATTTTTCCCTCTATAACATCCCTAGCCAAGTCCTCAGATATGGTCAACGATCCCTCGCTCACAATCCTGCTCCTTCTCTGCACCTCCTTAATATCGCCCCTCGTAGGCTCTATGCTGTATCTTCTTTTCGCCTCTCTCCACACGTCGCTCATTGCTATTGCAATTGCTGCGTCTATATGGTGAGAGAGAGGGCCAAATCTTCTGTGCTCCCTTCTGTTTTTATGAACACTGTACTTTGTAGTGCTGGATTCGTCAACTATTACAACCCTTATCTTCTTCCTAGACAGCCCGTTTATTATCCTGTTCCTGTTTATCACATCTCCGTGCCCTATCTTAACCAAGTATTTCTTGTGAGGATACACAGAAATTATCTTGGAGACTATTCTTATTGCCGAATCCACACTCGTTGCCACCTCCTTGCGCAAAACAACACCATCACCTACTACGGCAATTCCCGTTCTCTCTCCGGGGTCTATACCCACGAGAAGTAGTTCATACCTTTCTTTATCTAGGAGGTGGCATTGAGCCCTAGCAATGATTTCCTCAACATCATCACCATATACAACGTCTGGAAATTGTATATTCTCCGCTTCTTCGCGGCTCGTGACTATCACGCCCACCGAGGACGGTATTTCCTCGTTGTAGGACAGAGATATGAACGGTATATCCATTCTTTTCATTGCCAAGATAAGGTCGTGGTATAGGGCAAAGTTTTCAGTGAGTATGCCTATGCACTTCATTAACTCCCTCCCTCACTTTCACAGCCATTCCTCTGCTAAAGGAAAGCATTTCCTCCCTGTTCATCGTTGCCTTTCCCACCGCTACAAGTTCGTCGCTCTCGTCAACAACGAGCACCTCATCCCTGGGTCTGATATTATCATCACAGTCCAGCACAAACTTTGCAAACACGTTCTTACCCTCTCGATTGAGTTCCGCCACCTTATTACTCACAACAACCCTGTAAGACGGGGGGCGCAGGTAACGGTGCAGTTTTATCCCACCCCATATGTGCAGGGTTAGGAAGAAATCCTCCGCCCTCATAGAAACTATGTGCATCTCTCCCTCATACACTGCCCTGATTTTTCCAGTGCGCTTTGAGCGAACAATTCTGATATGCTTGGGGAAAAGTGCATCCCCTGAGCCTAGACCGAACTGGTAATCCGCGATTGCCCTTAGAAGTGCGAGTTCGTCCACCTGATAATCGTCTCCCGCATACTTCACCATGCCAAGCCTTTCTGAAAACCTTCTTTCTAGGCGCTTAAAATGCCTCCTCGCACTACTATCCCAATCATCAGGTCCCTCACACTGGGCAAATGGGTAGGTATGGGAGAGTTCCACAGGCACAGGACCGAGTATTGTTTTCCTGAATAGCGCAGTGCCTGAGGATGGGCGGTACCTTTCAAACACCCGCCTCTCATACCTGTAAATTATGGGTCTATGCAAAGTTTCGGGTCCTGTATAAAGCATTCCGCTGTACCTGCTCATGGGCTCAAACCTTTCCATGTACCTCTTATATTTCCCAAGCCTGCGTAAAGCGTCAAGAAGTCTGGGATGGCTTCGTGCCCTGAGTGCAACAATCTCCCAAAGCCTTCCCTCCTTTATTGCAGTCCTTATCCTGCGAATCTCAGCGAACATTATGTAAAGGTTGTGTAGTGCCAACACCCTTTCCCTTTCTTTTTTCTCCATCTCCATAACATCAGAGGGCTCGTACTTCGTGCACATAGAGCACTCGCATGGGAACTGGTCTAACGATTTCAGATGAACTGTGCCCATTGGCGTTAGAAGGCGGTCATCCCTTGCAAACTTGGCGTATGAGGCAGAATCAAAGGAATCGCACCCAAGAAGCACAGCAAGGGCAAACATCATCGGATGACCTGCACCAAACAAGTGCAGGGGCTTGGAAGGGGGTATATTCATCTTTACCCACATAATGACATCAACAAGTTCGCCAAATCGGTAATTTTCCATCAGCGGAACAACTCCACCAACGGCATAAATGCTCGCATTTACCTTTGCAAGAGCCTTGGCACATTTAACCCTGAGGTCTTTGTACAGCGCTCCCTGTATTGGTGCAACAACGTATGAGTTCTTTGCCAGACTTAAAGCATTCCTCACCCTGCTAACTGTTTCCTCCACACAAGCCCTTGCCCTCTCATAATCATCATCAGGTCTCGAAAAAACATCAAGCACCGTTACTATATCAGAGCCTATTCTCTCCTGAAAGGATAAAATCTCCTCATTGCTCACATCAACATCGCCATAGACATAATCCTGAAAAGTGCCCGAGTCCGTCATCACAACACCATTGAATCCCAAGCCCCTATGAATACCGTTTTCTAGGAAAAAGTCCCTGAGTTCGCTCCTATAAATTATGTAACTGTTTGTTATTATAGCCCTCGCGCCAAACATTTCACGCAACTCTGCAGGACTTACCAAGGACATCTTAGGATTAATTACAGGAAAAAGAACGGGAGTTTCAACCCTCTTTTTACCAATGGTGATTAAGCCGCACCTTCCAAGCCCGTCCCTTTCTTTAAGTTCATACATTATTCAGTGCTTATTCATAGGCAAGATTTAAAATCATCGAAGGGTATTTTTGGTTGAATCCTGCTTGCCGTGGATTAGAAAAAACGCATTGGTAGGGCTGAAAAATGATAGCAATGTATTCAATATATACCGAATGCCCGCAGTGTGGCGAGAGTACAAAGCACAAGATTCTCAGGGGCAATGTCGGAAAGAAGGGCGATGTGTTCACGGGCACGGTGCAGTGCACGAGATGCGGGTTTGTTCAGAAAATATCAGTAAATCTTGGAAGCACTGTGCGTGTTCCAGTAATAATAAGTTGGATGGGTGAATCCCGACGCGAATCGGTGGAGTTTTTTGAGGAAGAGGTAATAAGGGCTGGAGACGAGTTCATGGTGGGTGATGTGCCCGTAATTGTGACATCCATAGAGTTGGAGGGGCAGAAAAGGGTAAAGGCCGCTCCGGCATCACAGATAAAAACTATATGGGCGAAAAGGTTTGATAAGGTTAGGGTCAAGTTTTCAATATCTAGGGGGTCGAGAACCGTATCAAAGAACATATTTGCAGTGCCTGATGAGGAGTTTGCTGTAGGTGATCTGCTGGATATTGACGGCATACCTGTGGTTATACATAAGATAAAGGTGGCACACGGTCATAGGGATAGAGCAAGGGCAAGGGATATTGTTAGGGTTTATGCAAAATCGGTGAAGAACCTATGAACACTGCAGCAGATAGGCATGAGGAAAGAAAAAAACTCGTGGAAATGCTCGTGAAAAGAGGAGATATACAGGATGAGCGTGTTATAAAGGCAATGCTCGAGGTTAAGAGGCATCTTTTTGTTCCCGCCCACCTACAGCACCTAGCATACGTTGATTCCCCACTGGAGATAGGCTATGGGCAGACAATAAGTGCGCCTCACATGGTGGCAATAATGGCGGAAAAACTGTGCCTCAGGGAGGGGCATAAGGTGCTGGAGATAGGCGCAGGAAGCGGTTATCATGCGGCAGTCGTTGCTCACATTGTTGGGGAAAGCGGGCATGTATACAGTGTGGAAAGAGTGCCAGAGCTTGCAAACTTTGCCAGAGAAAATATAAGAAAGGCAGCCCTCGATAAAAGGGTAACAGTTGTTGTTGGCGATGGCTCGAAGGGACTACCAAAGTACGCACCCTACGACCGCATATACGCCACATGTGCAGCGCCCGAAATCCCTAAGCCGCTTATAGAAC